>CANHIR010000044.1 GCA_947461015.1 Bacteroidota bacterium
ATTTCTAATGCTTGTTCACCATAGTCTGGTTGAGAAACTAATAAATTATCTACATCCACCCCTAATCTTTTTGCATAAGCACTATCAAAGGCATGTTCCGCATCAATAATTGCACACATTCCACCTTTCTTTTGTGCTTCAGCAATTACATGAATTGCTACGGTTGTTTTACCAGAAGATTCTGGACCATATATTTCAATGATTCTTCCTTTTGGTAAACCACCAATGCCTAAAGCTGTGTCTAAACCAATGGATCCAGTAGAAATCACTTCCTGTGGTTCTTGACTTCTTTCATTCATCATCATTACACTCCCTTTTCCATAATCTTTATCGATTTTATCGATTGTTAACTTTAGGGCTTTTAATTTTTCGGCATTTGCAGTACTCATGGTTAATCGTTTTATGTTTTCTTTGAATATTTATGTAAAGATATGGATAATTTGTTAATAAACTAAATATTTTAGTAATTTTTACTAATTTGATTAGTTATAAAATGAAATATTATTTTAAATTAATATAAATAATTGATTTTCAATGTTTTAATTTTTAGTATTCAATTTAGTATTTTTTTAAATTAATATTAAAGTATTTATACTTTTCGGTTTTATTGTTCATTTTTAGGTTGTTTGTGGGTATGGAATAAAAGTAGGTAATTTTTATACATTGACCCAATTGTGAAAATAACATCCATGTTAATTACTATTGTAGTATTAATCTATAATACATTTATATAAACAACTTAATACTATTACACCTGTGCATAAGTGTATATCTTAGTTATAAACATCCTTTTTTTAAGCAATATATAATCTTTATTTTTCCCTTAAAGTCATATATAATAAGCGTTTCATAATTAATTAATTTTTTTATTATCACTTAATTTTTTGATTATTTTTTAAGTACACATTTTATTAACTGTTAATTAACGGGTATAATTTATCCTTTTTTTAAAGTTTTAATCCTCTTGTTTATTAATCAACTCATTTTATTAAATACTTATGCAGGTTTATTCAGGTAAAAAGGGTAGATATCCACCAAAATTTAATTTATCCACGAAATCATTGTGTATTTTAATTAGCTATTTTACCTAAAAAAAGTACCTAAAATACACTACTGTCTTAGTTTTAGTTAAAATAAACCTTTATTTTTGCCATCCTATATTTATATATTATGTCAATTATTCAGAACATTAGAGAAAGAGGTACCTGGATTATTCTAGGTTTTATCGCTGCAGCATTAATCGCCTTTATTTTACAAGACGGTATTGGTCGAAACAAAGGTGGCGGTGAATTCGCTATCCTTGGAGAAATAAATGGCCAAGAAATTAATAAAATTGATTTTGAACAAAAAATTCAATATCAATTACAAAAGTATGCTTCCCAAGGAGCAAAGAGAGAACAGTTATTAAATCCATTATGGGAAAACGAAGTATATACATTATTAATAAGCCAAGAAGCAAAAAAAATTGGGTTAGCTGTTGGTGATAAAGAAATTGAAGACGTGATTTTTGGTGACGAGTCTCCTTTTGCTAGACCTCCATATGACCAAAGTTATTTAGATCCAAGTACAGGTAAACTAAAAGTTAATGAATTAAAAGCCCAATTAGCAAAATTAAAAAAATCTAATAAAAAAGAAGAGGTTGATCAAAGAGATAATATTGAAAAAAACGAAATCATTCCTGCCATCAATAATAGACTTATTGGAAAATATATAAACCTTCTTACAAAAGGGGTACAAACTCCAAAATGGTTGTTAGAAAAACAATACGCCGAAAGTAATTCTATTGCAAACATTAATTATGTGTATGTTCCTTTTGCAAGCGTGCCCGATAATAATATTAAAGTAACAAATGATGATATAGCCGCTTATTTAAAAGAAAACAGCGCTGCTTATCAAATTGAAGAACTTCAAAGGAACCTAAGTATTGTTAATTTCAGCGCTACTCCAAATTCAAATGACTCCTTAATAGCGAAAACAAATATAGTTTCTTATAAAGAAGGCTTTAAAACAACCACCGACTTAAGTGGTTACTTAAGCCGTGCAGGATCTGAAACCTTCTATGACACTACTTTTTACAGCAAAAGCATTTTACAACTACCAAACCTTGATTCCATTATAAACACACCTATTGGTGGAGTGTATGGCCCTTATATTGATGGAAAAAACTTTACTTTAACCAAGCTAGTTGGTGTTAAGCAGTGGCCAGATAGCTCAAGTGTTAGACACATTTTATTGGTGACAAACTACAATGGCCAGTTGGTGAGAGAAGATAGTGTTGCTAAAAAACTAATGGATAGCATTCAATATGCTATAAAAAATGGTGCCTCGTTTGAAGAAATGGCTAAGAAATATTCTGATGATAGTAGAAATAAAGACAACGGGGGAAAACTTGAAACCTTTACCCAAAGAAATCAAATTTTACAAAACAACCCACAAACACTTCAATATCCTCAGTCATTGTTAAACTACGTTTTTAGTAATACAGTAGGAACCAAGGGTGTGATTAAAACAGACCTGGGGTATCAATATGTAGAAATATTGAAACAATCTCCACGCCAAGCGGTTTATAATTTAGCACAACTTTCAAAACCAATTAGCGCGAGCACAGAAACAATTAATGCCGCACAATCAGCTGCAACAAAATTTGCTTCAAGCTGTAAAGACGTGACAACGTTCACCGCAAACGCAAAACAACTAGGTAAACAAATAATTCCAATTAGCGGCTTAAAGGGCTATGATTTCGTTGTGCCAGGTTTAGGTGAAAAAAGAGAAATTGTGAAATGGGCGTTTGAAAAAAACGTGAATGATATTTCGGCGCCAATAGAAGTTGGTGACAACTTTATTGTAGCGGTTATCAACAGCGAAGACAAACCAGGATTAGCAAGCGTGGAAACAGCAAAAACAATGAGGGCTGAAGAAAAAAATATTGAAGCAATAATAAGAGATAAAAAGAAGGCCGAGACGCTTAAAAATAAATTAACAGGCGCTTCGCTTGAAACCATTGCAACCAATGTAAATAGCCAGGTTTTGAAAGCGGACAGCATAAGTTATGTAGCTGGAGTTTTACCAGGAATTGGTAATGAACCAAAATTAATTGGTGCTGCGTTTAACAAGTCGCTTGTAAACAAGATAAGTAGTCCTATTGTTGGTAATAATGGTGTTTTTGTAATATCTGTTAGCGGATTAGGTGCTGTGGCTGCTCAACAGGATATAAATACCTTTAAACTACAACAAAGTGGTAGTATAGCGAATTCGGTTTTCAATTCATATAAAGCATTGAAAAAAACAGCTAAAATAGTAGACAATCGAACCAGGTTATTTTAGATCCTGTTTTTATTTTAAAAGCCGCCTAATTGGGCGGCTTTTTTATTATGTAATTTCAAATAAAATAAACAACGTATTTTTGTATCATGACAAGTGGTTTTATAAACAAGGTAGCAGAAAGTGGAATTATAACAATAGACCTAACCTCTTATATTCAAGATGGTGAATTTTCCGTTTTTGATATTAAACCATTTTTATTCAAGGAGCTTATCTTAAAAGAAAAAGATTTTAGGGCCGCGCTTTCTACACTAGATTGTACGATCTATCAAAACAAGATAGTGGGTGTGTTTTGTTCTGCCGATGCAATAATACCTATGTGGGCAAATATGTTAATTGTTTCTGCGCTACAACCTTTTGTAAAAGCCGTTTATTTTGGAGATGAAAAAACAGCAAGGGCACAATATCTATTAGATCAAATTAATAACATACAGCCGCTTGATTTTGTAGACCAGAGAGTTGTCATTAAGGGTTGTGGTGAAACACCCATAGGCGAAAGCGCTTATGTTGCAATTACCCAAAAACTACGCCCTGTTGTTAAAAGCATCATGTATGGCGAGCCTTGTAGCACAGTGCCCGTTTATAAAAAAAAGGACTAGTGTGCCTCCAACCAATTTTTACCAACCCCAAATTCCGCTTCAACGGGCACATCATTAGGAAGCAACATAGCACCGGTCATACAAGTAAGAATTAAAGATTTTAATTCATCAAGCTCCGCTTCTACCGCATCAAAAACCAATTCGTCGTGTACCTGTAAAATCATTTTTGATTCCCAGTGTTTCTTTTTCATTTCATTGTGAACACGAATCATGGCAAGCTTAATCATGTCTGCTGCAGAACCCTGAATGGGGGAGTTAATCGCGTTGCGTTCGGCAAAACCACGCACTGTAAAATTACTGCTGTTAATATCCCTAAGCCAACGCTTGCGTCCCATTAGGGTTTCTACATAACCCAACTCTTTTGCGTTGTTAATTTGGGTGTCCATGTATTTTTGAATATTGGGAAACTCCTTTTTATAATTATCAATTATTTCCTTTGCCTCGGTTCTTGAAATACCTAAATTATCTGCCAATCCAAAAGCACCTTGTCCATAAATAATTCCAAAGTTTACACTCTTGGCTTTATAACGCATCTCTTTAGTTACATCCGCCTCCGCAATGCCATAAACCTTTGCAGCGGTTGCGGTGTGAATGTCTTTGCCTTGTTTAAAGGCTTCACACATATTTGGGTCACCACTTATGGCAGCAACAATTCTTAATTCTATTTGTGAATAGTCGGCGCTTACTAAAACGCGATTTGGATCTCTTGGTATAAATGCTTTTCTTATTTCTCTACCCCTTTCGGATCTAATTGGAATGTTTTGCAAATTTGGATTGGTGCTACTTAATCTTCCGGTAACAGCAACCGCCTGCGCGTAGCTTGTGTGAATTCTTCCGGTTTTTGGGTTAATTAACTCAGGAATTGCATCTACATAGGTTGATTTTAATTTCGTAAATTCTCTAAAGTTTAAAATATCATCAACAATTTTATGCTTCGACGCCATTTTAGAAAGCACCTCTTCGCCCGTTGCATATTGACCCGTTTTTGTTTTTTTGGCTTTTGGATCTAATTTTAAAATATCAAACAAAACCTCGCCCAGCTGTTTTGGTGAAGCAAGGTTAAACCGAACACCGGCTTGTTCAAAAACACTTTCTTCTGCTTTTTTTGCTTCCTCCTCCAACACTTTACTATACTCCTTTAAGAAATCCGTATCCACCTTTACACCTTCGTATTCCATGTCTACCAACACACGCACAAGCGGATTTTCTACCTCATCAAAAACCTTATTAACACCTCTTTTATTAATTAGTGGTGCAAAACAATTTTTCAACTGAAGCGTAATGTCTGCATCTTCTGCTGCATATTCTGTGATTTGCTCCAAGGGCACATCTCGCATGGTTCCTTGGTTTTTACCTTTTTTCCCAATTAGGCTTTCGATAGAAACGGGTTCATACCCCAAAAACTGTGCACTTAGCAAGTCCATGCTACGTCTTCCCTCTGGCTCTATTACATAATGCGCCAACATGGTATCAAACGTTTTTCCTTTTAACTCAACACCATACCATTTTAACACCAAGAAATCATATTTTAAATTTTGTCCAATCCAGGTAATTTCGCTGTTATCAAACAAAGGTCTAAATAAGGACAACATGTTTTTTATACCCGACTCGTCATTATCATCATTTACAACTGGAACATAAAACCCCTCGTGTTCATTTATAGAAAAGCTTAGACCCACCAAAGAAACATTGTTTGCATCAATGCCAGTGGTTTCGGTGTCAATACATATTTCTTTTTCGTTTTGTAAATCAGCGACTAACTTTTTAATAGCAACCGCCCCCACAACAGAAATATATTTGTGTTCTGTATTGTTGATATTTTTATTAACAATTAATTGTGGACCATCTTCCTCATCCATCTCGGCTGCGACTAATTCGTCGTTTGGTGCTAATACCGATTGTGTTCCCGCCTCAGCATCTAAAACAATTGTTTTGGTTTTAATAATTTTTTCTTTTGTTGCTTTTAGAGGATTTCCAAACAAATCAACGGGCGCCTCTTTTGTTTTTTCCGATACCACCTCAAATTCACTGCCTAATATTCTTTTACCGAGCGTTTTAAATTCTAGTAAATTAAATATTTCGGTTAACGCTGGGATATTTTTTTCTGAAAGCTTATAATCTTCTTCGTGAAATTGAACTGGAACGTTGGTGATGATGGTTGCTAGTTTTTTACTCATTATGGCAGACGCTTTACCCGCACGCACTTTTTCACCCATGGCTCCTTTTATCTTATCTGCATTTTCTAAAACCCCCTCAAGCGTATCGTATTCTTTTAACAACTTAGCGGCCGTTTTTTCGCCAACCCCTGGTATACCAGGAATATTATCAGCAGCATCTCCCATTAGTCCCAACATATCAATTACTTGATCCACCCGCTCGATGTCCCATTTTGCCTTAATCTTTGCTGCGTCTAGAATTTCTCTTTCATTGCCAAAAGCAGGCGGCTTCCACATATATACATTAGGCTTCACCAATAATTGACCATAGTCTTTGTCTGGAGTTACCATATAAACTTCATAACCCATGTCTGCTGCTTGCCAGGCAAGTGTTCCAATCACATCATCGGCTTCATATCCATCACATTCCACAACAGGAATGTTGAAACCTTCTATAATTGCTTTAATGTGTGGCAGAGCGCTTAATAAATCTTCCGGTGCTTCTTCTCTATTCGCTTTATAATCTGTAAAGTCGGTATGTCTTTCCGTAGGCGCGTGTGTATCAAAACACACTGCAATGTGTGTAGGATTTTCTTTTTTTATAATTTCTAGTAGCGTATTTGTAAAACCAAATTGTGCGTTGGTATTTATTCCGGTACTGGTTATTCTTGGTGTTCTTATTAATGCATAATAGGCCCTATAAATAAGGGCTAGGGCGTCGAGTAGATATAGCTTTTTAGACATATTGCTAAGGTAATAAAAAAAACATCCCCAACACTTAAGCGAAGGGGATGTATATTAAAACAAGCAATCGAAACCGAGTTGTATGAAAACCCAATATTTATGTTATTTTATTTTATACTTGTGCTTATAGCGCTCGTATAATTGTTTTTGTTTGTTGTCTAAAGAAATATCGCGTCCCTGAATAAAGGCTTTTGTTACTTGATTTCCGCGCATGTCTAAAATATCCCCCTCACTAATTACAATATTTGCGTCTTTGCCCTGTTCCAACGATCCGGTCATGTTATCAATACCTAATATTTTTGCACTGTTTAGTGTAATGGCACTTAGCGCCTCCTCTTTGGTTAAACCATAGGTTGCTGCTGTTCCTGCATTAAAGCTTAGGTTTCTTTGTTTTGTGTTTTCGCTCATATCGCTTAGTGAAACCAAAACACCAGCTTTTGTTAATTGTGCGGGTAATTTATAAGGTTGATCAACATCATCATCCTCGGTTGCGGGAAGCGCATGCTGGTTGTCTAATATAACAGGAATATTGTTGGCCACTAAAATGGGCGCTATTTGAAAGGCCTCCGAAGCACCCACAATAACCACCTTGAAACCAAAGGCTTTGCTTAAATCTATCGCAATCAGCATTTGTTTCACCTCGTTTGCGCGCACAAATAATTTTTGTTTACCATCAAATAAACCACGCACCGCTTCAAATTTTAAATTATTAACTACATGATTTTTCTCTTGTAAGTATGCCCTTGCATCGGTAAAAAAGGTTTTTAATGTTTCCACCTTATTAAACGCTTCTTTTAGTGGATCACCAGATTGAGGTTGGCGCATAAAACCGCGACCCCTTTGACGAACAACAAAAGAAGGAAGCTCAATGAACTGTCCAATATCTGACTTATATGCAGCGTCTTCATAATTCCAGGCGTCCAATTGAACAACACTAGATTGGCCGTCAATTAATTCTCCCTCTGGAGCAACGTGTGCTAATAAAATACCATTAGATCTTAAAACGTTTATAATTTTAGAGTCGGTATTATAGGAAACCAAAGAGCGAATGCTTGCGTTGTTTTCTCCAATCTCTTGTAAGTCGTTACTACCCCTTACACCACTTCCCACTTCTTTCAAGCCCAAATAGGAGTTGGATAATATCAATCCCGGATAAACATGTTTTCCAGTAGCATCTACTAGTGTTGCATTTGCGGGCGAAGCAATTCCTGCGCCTACTGTTGTAATTTTTCCTTTTTCAAACACAATGGTTGCGTCGTTTATAACCGTTCCGTTTCCAACATGAACAGTGGCATGTGTGATGGCAGTAACACCCTGCTGTGGGCCTACTGGATAAATTGTTTCCTGAGCACTTGTTACTTTAAATAACAATGCAAGAGACAATATGAATAAGCTGGTATATTTCTTTTGCATGGTTTAGTTTTTTTCGTTTTCGTAAATAGTTGCTAAATCGTCTATATCGGTGTGATCTCCACAGTTTAATATAGTTTGTAAGCTTGCCATTGCTGGTCTTGTTGGAGCACCCGCTCTTTTGTCTCCCAACATTTTTTGAATCAAGCGCGCCTTTTCAGCAGCCACTGTTTTGCGCATTTCAGCATCCTTGTCTCTATCAAAATAAACAATACCATCTACGATAGTATATAAAGATTTTGCATAAATACTTAAAGGATTATCTGTCCACAAAACCAAATCAGCATCCTTGCCCACTTTGATACTTCCTACTTTATCAGATACGTGTAATGCTTTAGCCGGATTAATGGTTACCATATTTAATGCATCTTGTTCAGACACACCACCGTACTTTACCACCTTACCCGCTTCTTGATTTAATCTTCTAGCCATTTCAGCATCATCAGAATTAATACATACGTTTAATCCTACTTTTTGCATGATTGCCGCGTTGTATGCAATAGCATCCACCACTTCTTGTTTGTACATAAACCAATCAGAGAAGGTAGAAGCCGTTGCACCGTGCTCTTTCATCTTATCAGCAACTTTATAACCCTCTAAAATGTGCGTGAAAGTGTTTACCCTGAAATTATATTTTTCAGCTACGCGCATCATATAGGTTATCTCTGGTTGAACATATGAGTGACAAGTAATAAAGCGCTTTTTGTTCATAATTTCTACTAAAGCATCCAATTCTAAATCTCTTCTTGTATTTGGATTTGACTTCATTGCTTTTTGATAATCCACCGCCCTATCAAATGCATCCACTAAAACTTCCTCTACGCCCATTCTTGTATCAGGAAATCGGTTGTTATTGGGTGATGTTGTTCTTTTAACATTCTCTCCTAATGCAAATTTGATAAAAGGATCTGCACCCGCGAATTTCAATCCTTCATCGGTAGCACCCCAACGTAATTTCATTAATTGTGTTTGACCTCCAATTGTATTTGCGGATCCATGTAGGATATGAGAAGTGGTTACACCACCGCTTAGTTGACGGTAAATATTAATGTCTTCGGGATTCATGTTGTCTCCAATGCGCACTTCGCTGGTAACCGATTGAGCACCCTCATTAATGGACAATGCAGCAATGTGTGAATGTTCGTCAATAATACCAGCACTCAAATGTTTACCAGTACCGTCTATGATTCTAGCGGATGCATCTGATAATCCCATGCCCATTTTTACAATTTTACCACCCTTTACTAAAACGTCAGTGTTTTGTAGGACCCCTTCTTTTTCACTTGTCCAAACGGTTGCGTTTTTAATTAATATGGTTTCTTGTCCAGGAATGCTTTCGTTTCCAAAACCCACAAAAGGAAAAGTTATTTTTGCCAAAGCCTTGGTAGAATCGGCATCTTTTTTCTTTTCAATTGAATTTGCAGCCAATGGTCCCAATAGGCTTGCCGTCCAGGTGGTTTTGTTTCCAACCGCATCTGTGCCTATACCACTCCAATTGTTTCCAACCATTACACCGCCTAATCTAATTTGCTCAGCACCTCTTCCTTTTTTTGAAGGGAAGCTTAATTTAACAATAGACTCGTTAATGGATAATTTTGCCGTTAAAGTATCTTGTCCAATGATTTGTGCCGACAAGTCTTTTTTAACCTCTATATTAAAATCGGTGGTAGTGTTTCCGTTTTGAATACTTAATTTATATTTTCCTGCAACATTCATCCACTCTGCAGCATTTACTTCATATTTTTTTCCTTGTACCCAGTTTTCGATAATTTTTGCATTGCTACTAAATACGGGTTCGGTTGTGATGATAAAGTTAGCCCATTTACCCGCTTCAATTGAGCCCACCTGATCATATACACCAATTTGTGTTGCAGGTGTTTTGGTTAGTGCATCCAATGCTTTTGCTTCTGATAAGCCGGCACTTATTGCTTTTCGCAAATTAGTAAAAAATGATTTTGAATCTTTCATTTCCGAAACACTAATACTAAATGGAATGTTTGCTTTTTCAAGTGCCGCAGGATTCGTTGGTGCTAATTCCCAATGTTTCATATCGGCTAAAGAAACAAACCTTGCGTCGTTTGGATCTTCTACATCCATGGCTGCAGGGAAGTCAATTCCAATTATAAAAGAGGCTTTTGTTTTTGCTAGCTCGTCAATTCTTTGATATCCATTATCACCACCCTTTAAAATATATTGTACGCCAAACTCTGTACCAATTCTGTTTGCTCTTAAGGTTGACCATTTATCATCAGCAGCAAAAATTTGAGGTAATGATTGTGATGCATTAAAAGCCTCTAATGAAAGATTGGTTCCTTCTGTTGCTGGTTTATTTTGATACCATTTTGCATCTAAATAAGTTTGACGCAAAAGAGCAATACTACCCATTAAGCTGCTTGGGTAAGATTGTGTGCTTGATCCTTTTTCAAAAGAATATACAGCAGCAGCTTTTGTTTTTATTAATGCTTGGTGTGCGTCATCGGTTGCAAGCGTAACTACCGAACCCGTACCCCTTGCAATACCATCTTTTACATGCGTAAACACGGTACCAAAACCATTTGCCCTAAACCCACTTGCTGTAGTTTCGTCCGTTGCAAATATTTCAAATGCATTTATTTCTGGTTTAATAGCTTGGTTCCAGTTATATGCACCAGGCTTGTTTGAAATAAATTGTGCTGGAGCTCCATAGTTAAATCCTCCCGACGGTCTTTTTGCTACACCAACCCCATAATCGGTATATGCGTCAACAAAAGAGGGGTATATATATTTACCACTACAATCTACTACAATTGCTTCTGCAGGAATAATCACCGCTGCTCCAACAGCAACTATTTTACCCTGTTTAATGAGGAGGGTTCCCTTTTCAATTTTTGTTGTTGAATTTTGCACAATGGTTGCGTTTGTAAATGCATACAAACCCAAACGAATGTCTCTTATTCCGTTAACCGGAAAAGATTCCTGTGCATTGGTAGAAACGCTTATGGTAAAAAGCGTTAGCCATAAAAAGATCCTTTTCATGCGCGACAGTATTTTATAATTTTAGAATATTCTAAAGCTACTAAAATACTAGTTTGAAAAATCGCAGATTTATATTTTTTTGATAAATGGCTTTCAAAATTACCTACCTGCCCATATATACCATTAATATTTGAACATCACTAGGATTCACTCCGCTTATGCGACTTGCTTGTCCAATGGTTACGGGTCGAATTTTTTTAAATTTTTGATGTGCCTCAATGGAAAGCGCGGCAACCTTGTCGTAATCAAAGTTTTCTGGAATGATTAAATTCTCAAGCGAAGCCATGCGGTCCACAATTTCTTTTTCTTTTTCAATGTAACGTTCATACTTTACCTGAATTTCTGCCTGCTCTAAGAATTCGGTTTCGCGTTCAGAAAGCTTTTCGTTCAAGCTTTCACAGTTGTCCAATATTTGTTGTAAGCTAATATTAGGCCTAAGTACCAACTTTGACGCTTTTTGTTTCTCATTTAAATCGGCAGAGTCAATGGTTTTTAAAAACGTATTTATTTCATGAGGTTCAACCGAATGGGTACTCAAAATATTTTTAATATCAGCGACTTCTTTGTTTTTAAGTTCTACCCGACGCATTCTTTCTTCCTTGGCCAAACCTAGTTTATAACTTATTTCAGTTAATCTGATGTCCGCATTATCCTGTCTTAAGAGCGTTCTAAATTCTGCTCGAGAAGTAAACATTCTATAAGGTTCGTTGGTTCCCTTGCCAATAAGATCATCTATTAACACGCCAATGTAGGCGTCGCTACGTTGTAATATAAAGGGGGCTTGGTGTGTAATTTTTAAATGTGCATTCATACCCGCCATAATTCCTTGACAAGCAGCTTCCTCATAACCAGTGGTGCCGTTAATTTGTCCAGCGAAATATAAATTTTCAATCGCTTTTGTTTCTAGTGTATATTTTAATTGAGTGGGTTGAAAAAAATCATATTCAATCGCATAACCAGGACGAAACATTCTAGCGTTTGCAAAACCAGGAACCCTACGAAGTGCTTCGTATTGAACTTCCTCTGGTAAACTAGTACTAAATCCGTTTACATATATTTCCACCGTATTCCAGCCCTCAGGCTCTACAAACAG
>CANHIR010000045.1 GCA_947461015.1 Bacteroidota bacterium
GCTAAGAGCATTAGAAAGAGAGTAAATACTCCAATTCAATTAATTTGTATCGCGGTAATTTTATCTTTAACCGCTTGTAGTGTTCAAAAAGCTCAAAAAACTTTATTAAGTGCGGCGCCTTTAAAAGGAGCGCATGTTGGTATTGCAGTGTATAATGAATCCACTAATCAGTGGGTAGATAAACATAATAGTGATGCTTATTATACACCCGCAAGCAATACAAAGATTCAGTCCTGCTATTTGGGAATGAAGTATTTAAAAGATTCGATACCTGGATGGCAATTTGCGGAGAATAAGGATTCCATTTTCCTAATGCCATTGGGAGACCCTAGTTTTTTACACCCCGACTTTGCTTATCAACCAATTGCCGATTTAATTAAAACCACAAAAAAGCAAGTAGTTTTATGTTTACCAAATAATGCCGATCGCTTTTCAATGTATGGAAACGGATGGGCATGGGATGATTATGACCAGGATTATCAACCAGAAAGAAATAGATTAAATATATACGGTAATGTATTAACGGTTTCAAAGAAAAATGATGGGGTTCAATTAAGACCAAGTTATTTTACTAAAAATCAAACAGCTCCTAAACCATATACAGTATGGTCTCGTGAAAAATTAAGTAATCGTTTTTTTGCGAAAACAACTGCGATAAAAGATCCTGAACAACAAGTGCCATTTATTACTGGTGACAACTATACATTAGCAAAAGCACTCATTGAAGATACTTTGCATCCAGCTTACCCTATCGCCATTCAGCAAGGTTGGAATCAAGCGACTGCCTCTATCATTAAAACGGTTCCAACTGACAGCTTGCTAAAAATAATGATGAATCGTAGTGATAACTTTTTTGCTGAACAAATATTATTAATGACCAGTCAGCAATTATTAGGCAAGATGGACGATGCTGCTATTATAGATACTATTTTAAAAACAGACTTTGCGGATTTTCCTCAAAAACCTGAATGGGCAGATGGGAGTGGTTTAAGTAGATTTAATTTAACGACACCTCAAAACTATATTACCCTTTTGAAAAAAATGGAAACCGAATTTCCTATGGAAAGAATCAAAGCCATTTTTGCGCAGGGAGGAAAAGGAACCTTATCATCTTATTATAAAAATATTCCTGGCGAGTTATATGCTAAAACGGGAACCCTTGGCAATCAAATTGCTTTAAGCGGTTATATCTTTACCAATAAGGGAACGAAATTATTGTTTTCTGTTTTAGTAGGTAATCATGTAAGTCCTTCCACTTATCCTGTACGTCATGCAGTAGAGGAATATTTAACAGCAATCATGAATGAATATTAATTCATTTAGTTGTTAGCTAAAGTTGCATGTTGAAATGGATGCTACCATATTGCAAATGGAGAGTTCTTATTTGCTAAATAAGCCGTCTAAGTATGCTTCTTTAAAATCAATATAAGTAGGTGCGCCACTTGCGCTTACGTTGGGGGTATCACAATTAAAGAGGGATTCAATTAAGCTGTGCATTTCTTTTTGAGATAAGGACTGACCAGCTTTGATAGCTGATTGACGTGCCATGCAGCGAATTAATTTTTCACGCTTGCTAAATTTTATATCGCCGCTAAAATGTTTGAATTGTTCTAGTAAAAGCTCTATCGCATTTTTTTCGTTCCCCGATATAACATCTGCCGGTATGCCTTGAATAATAAAACTATTTTGTCCGAATGGCTCTATTTCATAACCAATGATTGCTAAGTCTTCAATCATATCCTCTAATAATATGGCATCAGGAACACTTAATTCTAATACTACAGGGAATAAACTTTTTTGTGTTGCATGTGGTTGTACACTTGCTTTCTGATATTTTTCATACAAGACTCTTTCATGCGCCAATTGTTGATGTACCATGATAAAGCCTGCATCTACTGGAGCAAGTATATACGTATTATTTATTTGCAATAGGGTTGCATCCTCCCTAACCATCACAGGTGATGCGTCTTTGTATAAGCCCATGGAGGAAGACTTGACAATAAAGGATTCATTGCCTTGTTCGGCTTCATTTTGATCTGAACTGGGTAGCTCGCTAAAGAAGCTCTTCCATTCCTTTTTTTCTGCTTCACTCACTTTTGGAATAAAATGAGCTTGATTTTTTTGTGTAAATCCTGCATATAAAGAGCTGCTTGTAGTGTTATTTCTTTGTTCCTGTGTTAAAGGTTTTTGGATAGCGTCTAATTGTTGAATGTCGGCATCTAACGAAAAATCTAAAGAAGGAGCAATGCTAAATTGTGCCAAAGCATGCTTAACTGCAGCTTGTACAAATGCATAAATTATTTTATCATCCTCAAACTTAATTTCCTGCTTGGTTGGATGCACATTGATATCTACTTGAGCCGGATCTACATCTATATATAAAATATAACTTGGAAAACTTTCTTTAGGAATCAAACCATCAAATGCATTAGCAATGGCATGATGCAAGTAGGCACTTTTAATAAATCGACGATTTACAAAAAAGTATTGATCACTTCTTGTTTTCTTTGCGGTTTCTGGTTTGCCCACAAATCCTGAAATAGTGAGGTAGTCGGTTTTTTCACCAACAGCTACCAATTTTGTTTGGTAACTATTACCTAGTACATGAATGGCCCTTTGTTTAAAGCTGCCCGCTTCCCAATGAAAAACATCTTGACCATTATTGGTTAAAGTAAAATATATTTCAGGAAAGGCAAGGGCCACTCTTGTAAATTCTTCAATGATATGTTTTAATTCGGCCGAATTACTTTTTAAAAAATTACGTCTTGCAGGTACGTTGAAAAATAAATTTTTCATGCTTATACTTGTACCTACTGGACACGCAATGGGGCTGGTCTCACTTACTTGGCTATTTTCAATTTCCACACTTGTACCTAATTCATCTTCTGCTAGACGTGTTTTTAAACTTACTTGTGCAACTGCAGCAATGGAAGCAAGCGCTTCTCCTCTAAAACCCATGGTCCTAATTTGAAAAAGGTCCTCTATGGAGCTTATTTTACTGGTTGCATGTCGGGCAAAAGCATTTTGCGCATCAATGGGGTTCATACCTTTTCCATTGTCAATGACTTGGATGAGCGCTTTCCCTGCATCATTGATAATTAATTTAATTTCTGAGGCCCCTGCATCTACCGCATTTTCCAATAATTCCTTAACAGCACTTGCAGGTCTTTGAATAACCTCGCCTGCCGCAATTTGATTGGCAATATGATCCGGTAATAAATGAATGCTGTTGGCCACGATTAAATCTTTTAAAAGTGTGTAAAAGTAGTAAATTTGCCACTTAAAATCTCAACTTATGCCAAGAACGGCCGACATCAAAAAAACACCTCATCAATACCTTCCAGCGGACTTTGTTTTAACGGATTGGGCCTGCGTAGCGTCCTATTTTATAGAATTGACAAATAGGCCTATTGAAAGCAAAATGGAGCTTGAAAAATGGTTAATGGATTTGAGTGAATTGGAGGCTTTTATTAGCGAGGATGCTTGTTGGAGACAAATTAAAATGACCTGTGATACTACCGATAAAAGCTTGGAGGACGCATTTACTTTTTTCTGCATGGAAATTCAACCACAGATGCAGCCATATGCCGATGCGTTGAATAAAAAATTAATCGCATCACCTTTCACAGCGGAATTAGACAAGGACGAATATTTTACTTATTTACGTACCGTTAAAAAGAGCATTGAATTGTTTAGAACAGAAAACATTCCATTGCAAGCAGAACTAAGTGTATTACAACAACAGTATGGAACCATTGCTGGAAAAATGACCATTGAAATGAATGGCCAGGAATATACTTTGCAACAAGCAGCTCAATTTTTAGAAAATGAAAATAGAGATACAAGAGAAGAAGCCTATATAAAAATACAAGAACGCCGCTTAAAAGATAAAGACGCAATGCATGAACTTTTTACAACCTTGGTTCAAAAAAGACATCAGGTAGCTGTGAATGCAGGATTTGCAAATTATAGGGATTACAAATTTGCAGAACTAGGCCGATTCGACTATAATAAAGAAGATTGTTTTCAATTTCATGAAGCTATTAAATTACACGTACTGCCAATTATTGATAAAATATACGCCCGCAAAAAACAAAAATTAGGAGTAGACATATTAAAACCTTGGGATACCGAAGCAGAACCAGCTGGCACAAAGCCTTTGAGGCCATTTACAGATGGGAAAGATTTATATGAAAAATCGGTGGCTTGCTTCGAAAAATTAAATCCTTTTTTTGCGGATTGTTTGCGTAAGATGAATGAGTTAAAACATTTTGATTTAGAAAGTAGAAAAGGAAAAGCACCTGGTGGATACAATTGTCCTTTGGCAGAATCGGGAGCGCCTTTTATTTTTATGAATGCTGCAGGACAAATGAGTGATGTAACAACTATGGTGCATGAAGGCGGTCATGCCATTCATTCTTTCTTAGCACATCCATTGTCCTTAAGTGCTTTTAAAGAATACCCAATGGAAATTGCCGAAGTGGCAAGCATGTCCATGGAATTGTTTACCATGAATCATTGGCAATCCTTTTTTGACAATGATGCTGATTTAAAAAGAGCGAAAGAACATCAACTAGAACGCACGATTACTATATTCCCTTGGATTGCGATTATTGATAAGTTTCAACATTGGGTTTATGAAAATCCAAATCATACCATTGAAGAAAGAACAAATAATTGGACCGCTATATTAAAAGAGTTTTCAACTAATAGTATTGATTACACTGGCTTAGATATGTATCGTGCAATAGGATGGCAACGACAGTTGCATTTATTTGAGGTTCCTTTTTATTATATTGAATATGGCATTGCTCAATTAGGCGCCATAGGCATGTGGATGCAGTATCAAAAAAATCCAAATCAAGCATTAGAAAATTATATGAATGCTTTGGCTTTAGGTGGAACCAAAACCTTGCCTGAATTATACAAGACTGCAGGACTAGAATTCAATTTCTCTCCTAATTATGTAAAGCATTTAATGGACTTTACCAATGTGGAATTAGAGAAGCTATATCACTAAGATTGTGCAGGGCCTGGATTACCTCCTTGAGGTGGTCTGTTATCAGGTCTTGGACCATTGTTATTGCGGGGTCCATTATTATTACGGGGTCCGTTATTAGGTCCGTTGTTGGGTCTTGGGCCATTAAAGTTTCTTGGTCCGTTATTAGGCCCGTTGTTAGGTCGGTTATTTCCCGGTCCAGCTTGACGAGGTCCCCTATCGTTATTATAATTTCCGTTATTAGGCCCTCTTTGCTGATCTCTTCTGCGACGATCGTTTTTCTCCAAACTTCTTAAACTAATTTGACCTACTACATCTACAAAAGAAGGTTCAACTTCTTTTACTTTACCACTGGTAACTTCTACCGCTTGCAATTCATCCACTGCAACACCTTGTTGATTTAATTTTTTAATTTCAACCACACGGTCAATGGTTAAAGGATAATGTTTTGTATTGTTTGGTAGGGTATACCACATTAAATTTTTGAATATATCTTTCTTAATTAAAAAAGCTTGTCCCATGGAAGTTTGCAAGGTATCTGCATAATCCGGAAATCCTTGTAAGGCATCTAAGTAAGTGTCTAATTCAAAATTCAAACAACATTTTAAACGACCACATTGTCCGCTTAATTTAGTTTGATTAATTGATAAATTTTGGTAACGTGCAGCAGTGGTGTTAACACTCTTGAAATCATGCAACCAAGTGCTACAACATAATTCACGACCACAACTTCCGATACCCCCTAATTTTGCTGCTTCTTGGCGGATACCAATTTGACGCATTTCTACTTTTAATTTAAACTCTCCAGCAAATATGCGAATGAGTTCTCTAAAGTCAATACGGTCGTCGGCTGTATAAAAGAAAGTTGCTTTTTTACCATCGGCTTGTACTTCCACCTCACTTAATTTCATTGCTAATTTTAAGTTGCGTGCATGTGTACGACTGCGGGCTAAAATATCTGCCTCTCTACTTTTGCTTATTTTAAAAGTCTCAATTTCTCGATCGGCACTTGGTCTAAGAATTTTTTTCATATCGGGATTAAATTCATCCGTCCCTCTTTTCTTTAATTGAACCCTTACTAATTCACCAGTAAGGGATACTTCGCCTACGTCAATGCCATTCACACCTTCAACAGTTACATAGTCCCCTTTTTCAAATAGTTGTATTGTAGTGTTTCTATAAAATTCTTTTCTGCTACCTTGTTTAAAGCTAACTTCTACCACTTTACACTGACTATCCATATCGTCAATAGGTAGGTCACGTAACCAATCGTGTACGTTTAATCTGTTGCAAGCACCCGAACTACAACCACCGTTGCTTTTGCAACCGCCTGGCTTACCAGTTCCACATGATCCACATCCCATATATAGTTAATTCTAACTGTTAATGAATAAAAATACCCGCCTTCGCGCTCTTTGTCACTTTTCTCTCTGCTTAGGCTTCTGTCAAAATTAAGCTTTTGTTCTGAATGATATGATAGAACTTGATACCCAATGCCATAAATAGCATTTTAGGGTTGGCATTCCGCTCAATATGATAAACTGCCTTATCCAGCTCCTGAACAATTGCCTCCAGCTGCCCAACTCCAGCTATTTTGTTGATTCTGAGGGCGAAATCCTTTAAAGCAGGGTCCAAAGGGATGTCACTTCCTAGCACTTTTATGCGGATACTTTGCTCTAATAAGTGGTTAAAGTACTTTAGAAACTGTTTTTGGGGCTCTCTTCCCATTTTGCTAGTCTCTTCCACCCATTTCATTTGAGCAAATGGTCCTCCTTTTAAAATAGCATTTAACCATTCTCTAATTTGAGTTAGAAAATCGGCATCGCTATGTTGTAATAAATGAAGTGCTTCTCTGTAATTGCCATCTGAAATCGCAGCAATTTGTGCTGCTTTTTCTGGTTCAATATGTCCTCTTTGGATCAAAGCTTGCTCAATTTCACTGGTGGTTAAGCGAGGCACTTTAATAAATTGACAACGACTTAAGATGGTTGGAAGTATTTGCTCCTCTGAATTGGCTACCAATAAGAATAGGGTATTTGCGGGAGGCTCCTCAATTAGCTTTAAAAGTTTATTTCCTTCCTTTCCTAAATATTCGGGCATCCACATGACCAATACCTTATAGGCACTTTCAAAACTTTTAAAGGAAAGCTTTTTGATGATTTCATTGCATTCATCTGCACTAATATTTCCTTGCTTGTTTTCGGCCTTTATGGATTGCAACCAATCAAAAACATTGCCATAAGGGTAGCCATTTAAAAATGATCTCCACTCTTCAATAAAGTTGGCACTTATATTTTTTGCACCTGGCTTTTCCGTAATACTAGGAAAAGAAAAATGCAAATCGGGGTGCATGAATTGACTTGCACGATGATAGGCTGGTAACTCCGCAATTTCCGCTGGACTGTATACTTTTTGCGGTAAAGGTGCTGGTGCACCAAATAAATCTGAACCAGATGATTCATTGTTGTTGGGAATACTAACAATGTACTGAGCAAAAGCAACAGCAAGTGGTAATGCACCGGATCCTTCTGGACCCACAAAAAGTATGGCATGGCTTAGTCTTTGGTGTTGCACCATTTCGACAAGCTGCTGCTTTAATTTTTCCTGACCAATTACTTCACTCAATAACATGAAGCGAAGATAAGAAAAAACCGCGGTGCGGTTTTTTCTTATCTTAAGCGCGACAAAATATCCTCACTATCTGGTTTTACGTTGCTTGGGAAATAGGCAATCATTTTGCCGTTTTCATCCAGTAAGAATTTATTAAAATTCCAAGAAATATTTGCATCCAAAAGACCATTTTTCGATTTCTGCGTCAACCACTGATAAATGGGAGCAGTATTAGCGCCTTTCACATCAATTTTATCTGCCAATGGGAAGGTAACTCCATAATTTTTTTCACAAAAACTTATAATCTCTGCATTGGTTCCTGGTTCTTGTCCACCAAATTGGTTGCATGGGAATCCAATAATTACCAGCTTGCCTTTATTCTCCTCATATACTTTTTCCAACGCTTTGTATTGAGGTGTATAGCCACATTGACTAGCTGTATTTACGATTAGTATCTTTTTCCCTTTAAATGAAGCAAAGTCAATTTGCTTACCGTCAATGCCGGTTACTTTAAAACTATGAATACTTTGAGTATTGCCTAAAACACTGATCATTAAAATACAAATGGTTGCTAAAAATTTCATAAGTGTGAATTTATAATTAAATATAACAAGATTTATCTAAAATGGTTTACTGAAAGCGCAGAGAATATAATGTAGATGATCTTTTAGTGGTAAGTGTATGCTACAGTCGCAATTTGAATACTCATTGGCTGGGACGCTAATAAACATAGACAAGCATTTTCCAGGGTTGCACCAGTAGTTATGACATCGTCTATAAGTAACAAACGCTTGCCATTAAGCTTATTTGAATGTAAAAGCGTAAAAAAGGAGTTGGCTTTTGATGCCCTTTGTATCCGATTCTTTCGAGTTTGCGTGATCCCATTTTTTGATTTTATGAGTCCAGTAAATATAGGGACCTTGTATCCATGGTCTACCATGGCTTCACAAATTAACATACTTTGATTAAAGCCTCTTTTTTTGGTTTTTCTTTTACTTATTGGTATGGGAATTAAATAGTCCACTAGGCCATAGTTTGGGTTATTTACAAGTGCATTCGCAATTAGCCTTCCAAATAAGTAACCTGCATTCTTGTTTTGATTATACTTTAGTTCAAAAATAATTTTTTGCACGATACTATCCTTTGTGAAATATAAAATTGTAGTTGCATTTTGAATGTGAATGCGTCCCCAGAATATTTTTTCAATGGGGTTGTTTTGCATTTCGTCAAAATGTGTATAAGGGAGTGTAGCTTCACAATCGTCACAAATAATTTGTTCCTTGCTAAGTTCATCCATGCCACATTGTAAACAGATATGCGGATAAAAAAGATGAACGAATCCCTGCAGATATTCCCTAATTACTTGATAGGGGTTTAGCAAAATGGAGGCTTGCCAGCGCATTAAAAGAATAGTCGATAAGCCTCGTCTACTCTTTCCACTGGAATAATTTGTATATTATGTTTCTTCGGCTCAATGCCTTTATTATTAAATGCGGAGATATAAATTTTTTCAAAGCCTAATTTTTCAGCTTCTGCTATTCTTTGTTGAATTCTATTTACTGCCCTAATTTCACCGTTTAAACCAACCTCGCCTGCAAAGCAAATACCTTGTGGTAAAGGAATGTCTTCGTATGAAGAAAGTAGGGACAATATAATTGCCAAATCAAGGGAAGGGTCTTCTATTTTTAAGCCTCCTGCAATATTCACAAAAACATCTTTCATGCCAAAGGCAAAGCCACCGCGTTTTTCCAGCACGGCTAATAATAATTGTAATCTTCTTAAATCAAATCCAGTAACCGTTCTCTGTGGCGTGCCATAAACACTTTGCGTTACCAGGGCTTGTACTTCAATTAACAATGGACGCAGGCCTTCCATAGATGCTGCAATAGTACTACCACTTAAGGACTCGTTTCTTTGTGCAATTAAAAAGGCCGAAGGATTATTTACCACCTTCATTCCCTCTCCAGTCATTTCATAAATACCCAATTCGCTTGTGCTTCCAAATCTGTTTTTCAATGTGCGCAGCATTCTATAAGCGTAATGACGGTCGCCTTCAAACTGAAGTACGGTGTCCACCATATGTTCTAAAATTTTAGGTCCTGCTATGGTTCCTTCTTTTGTAATATGACCAATTAAAAAAACTGGCGTGCCCGTTTCTTTTGCGAATCGTTGAAACTCGGCAGCAGTTTGTTTAATTTGGGAAACACTTCCAGCAGCCGCTTCAATGGTATTAGACTCTAATGTTTGAATTGAATCCACAATTACAACGGTTGGCTTTAATTTTTTGATGGATTTAAATATGTCGGATGTATGTGTTTCGGTAAGCAAATAAAAATTTTCATTTTGCAAGTTTAAACGGTCGGCACGCATTTTAATTTGCTGTATACTTTCCTCTCCGCTTATATACAAAACGGTTTGATCCTTCATCATCAACCCCTGCTGTAAAAACAGCGTACTCTTTCCAATACCAGGTTCACCTGCAACCAATACAATGGAACCTAAAACAATACCACCACCTAATACTCTATTTAATTCAGGGTCGGCGCTACTAATTCTTTTTTCAGATTGACTGTTAACTTCATTAATGGCAATTACTTGAGTGCCCTTTTGTTGTGTATTGTAATTGTCCCAACCTGCTTCTTTCTTTTCACCTTTCTCTACCAATTCTTCAGTGAAAGTATTCCACTCATTACAGGCAGGACATTTACCCGCCCATTTTGCGGACTCATACCCACAATTGTTACAAAAAAATGCAGATTTAGCTTTACTCATACCTTAAAGATAAAGGCTATTTAAATTATTTATCAAGTAAAAACCGAAAATAGTTTTACAGCTTAATTTCTTCCTGCTGATCATCTAAGAATTTATATTCTACTAAATGACTGCTATTGTCTGGCTGTGATGATAACTTTAACTTGTACTTACGTTTCCACTTTTTAATCATACTACTAAATATGCCCTTGGTTAAATGTGAATGGATGATTGGGTGAACTAGTATTTGTATGCGTTTGTGGCCATGTGTAGCCAAATAAGCTAATTTCTTTTCCATTTCATCTTCCAATAACAATGTTGATGTTATTATACCCGTTCCATTACAAGCAGGACAATCCTCTGATGTATTGATATTTACTTCGGGTCTGATTCTTTGACGTGTTGCTTGTAATAATCCAAATTTGGATATGGGCAATACGGAATGTCTAGCACGATCCGTTTTCATAAATTCATCCAAAGCTTCTTGCACTTTGCGTTTATTATCAGGAAGCTTCATGTCAATAAAATCAATGACAATAATACCGCCAATATCTCTTAACCTTAACTGACGGGCAATTTCTTCGGCAGCTTCTAAATTTGTTTGCAATGCATTTTCTTCCTGGTTATTGCTAACGCTCTTGAAACCACTATTCACATCAATTACATGTAGGGCTTCGGTATGTTCTATAATTAAATAAGCTCCACTGTTTAAGTTTACTGTTTTCCCAAAGGAAGACTTTACTTGCTTGGTAATCCCATATTGATCAAATATTTCTTGATCACCTGAATGTAGGCTTAAAATATTTGCTTTACTTGGAGCAATCCTTTGCAAATAACTTAGTGTGATGTCAAATATTTTTTTATCGTTGACTACAATTTTATTGAAGTCCTCATTTAGTAAGTCTCTTAAGATACTTGTGGTTTTGCTTTCCTCACTCATAATACGAGCCGGAGCCATTGCGCCTTTTAGGTTGGCTTGAATGTTTTTCCAGTTGTCAACCAAGGTTAACAGGTCCTCATGTAATTCGGCTGTAGATTTTCCTTCGGCAGCTGTTCTTACAATGATGCCAAAGTTTTTTGGACGGATGGACTCCATCATTTTTTGAAGACGTTTACGTTCTTCACCGCTGTGAATTTTCTTGGAAACGGCAACAATTTCATTAAAAGGGGTTAATACAATAAAACGTCCCGCTAAGGATATTTCACATGTTAATCTCGGGCCTTTTGCTGCAATAGGTTCTTTTAATATTTGCACCAACACATTTGGTTTACCATTTAAGACTTCACTAATTTTTCCGGTCTTAACAATTTCTGCCTCTGTTTGAAATTTAGAAAAGTCAAATTTGTTTTCATTATTGTGAATCGCCTCCTGTGTATATTTAATAATTGATTTTACGTACGGGCTCAAATCTGTATAATGCAAGAAAGCATCTTTTTCAAAGCCTACGTCTACAAAAGCCGCATTTAAACCTGGAATAATCTTACGTACTTTCCCTAGGTACAAATCACCCACAGCCCAACGGGTATCCATTTTTTCATTATGGATTTCCACTAATTTTTTATCCTCCAATAAGGCTATTTCAACCCCATCGGCGGAACTATTTATAATTAAATCTTTATTCACTTATAGCAACTTTTTTAAAAACACATAGCATGCCACCTTAATAGCTAAGCTAATGCTTTATATTTTTTGTAAACACGGCCACTTTACGAAGGAAGGAAAAGGTAAAGTAAAGTTGCTAAGTAGAAGAGTGGCGTGTATTTGAAAAGAATACTAGTGTGTATCAATTAAAAAGACACACACTAGTATTTAGGAAGAGAATTATTTATTCTTCTTCTTATGACGATTCTTTCTTAAACGTTTTTTTCTTTTGTGCGTCGCAATTTTATGACGCTTTCTTTTTTTACCACAAGGCATGTCCGATA
>CANHIR010000046.1 GCA_947461015.1 Bacteroidota bacterium
CCATTTTTCATCAAAAATATTTTAAAACATTGCAAATAAAATTTACATTTATCAAATCATTGCTGCTTATTAAACCAACCATTTATTCCTATGGCTTCAAATGTGAATAGAAGAAACTTAATCAAACAAGTTTTATCGGGCTCCGCCGCTTTGGCCGCAGGAGTTGCCTTACCAAAATCGGTAATGGCTTCGGTAAATGAATCTATAAGTATACCAGTTTCGCAGGCTTTAAAAGGAAACATCAATCATTCCGTTTGCAGATGGTGTTATAGCGACATGCCATTAGAAGATTTATGCAAAGTGGTAAAGCAAATTGGATTTGGCGCGATTGATTTATTAAAACCAAACGAATGGCCCGTTGCAAAAAAATATGGGTTGGATTGCTCCATGTGTTATACCCCAGGCGAAACCAGTTTAACAAAGGGTTGGAATGACGTAAAAAATCATGATTGGTTAATTAAAGATTATTTAGAAGGCATTAAACTAGTGGCCGAAGCGGGCTATAAAAACTTAATTTGTTTTGCGGGCAATCGCAATGGCATGGACGATGAAACAGGAATGCAAAACTGTGTGACTGGTTTAAAACAAATTATGCCATTGGCCGAAAAGTTAGGTGTGATTATTCAAATAGAATTATTTAATTCCCGCATTGACCATAAGGATTATATGGGGGACAAATCTGAGTGGGGTATTGAACTTTGCAAGCGCTTAGGTTCTCCTAATTTTAAAATTTTATTTGACATTTATCATATGCAAATAGACGAAGGCGATATTATTCGTTCTATTCAAAACAATCATATGTATTTTGGACATTATCATACTGCTGGAGTGCCCGGTAGGCATGAAATTGACGAACGTCAAGAATTAAATTATCCTGCTATTATGCGCGCCATTGTAGCAACTGGTTATAAAGGATATGTAGCACAAGAATTTATGCCAGCAGATAAGGATCATATTGCCTCTTTAAAAACAGCAATTAAAATTTGCGATGTATAAATACAAAAAGTAATTATTTTAAATAACAATTTCACACATAAATAAAATTCAACAAAATGGCGGGACAACAGTATGATGCAATCGTAGTTGGTTCTGGAATTAGCGGTGGATGGGCAGCTAAAGAACTTACCGAAAAAGGGTTAAAAGTATTGATGCTTGAGCGTGGAAGAAACATTGAGCACATAAAAGATTACGTGAATGCAAATAAAGAAGCATGGGAGTTCCCACATCGTGGTGGAAGAACACAACAAATGATACAGGATTATCCAGTATTAAAAAGAGATTATCCTTTGAATGAAACCAATTTAGATTTTTGGTGTGTTGACAAAGATCATCCTTATGTAGAAACTAAGCGCTTTGATTGGTTCAGAGGATATCATGTAGGTGGACGTTCCTTAATGTGGGGCCGTCAGAGTTACCGTTGGTCCGATTTGGATTTTGAAGCCAATGGAAAAGATGGTGTAGGGGTGGATTGGCCAGTTCGCTATAAAGAAATTGCACCTTGGTATGATTATGTAGAAAAATTTGCAGGAATTAGTGGTAACCGTGATGGATTAGATGTATTACCTGATGGCCAATTTTTACCTCCAATGGATTTAACCTGTGTAGAAAAAGATGTTGCAGCTAGATTGCAAAAAGAGTTCAAAGGAGAGCGCCATTTAATTATTGGACGTACGGCAAATATTACCGTGCCTCATGGTGGCCGCCCAGGTTGTCAATTTAGAAATAAATGTTGGCTGGGTTGTCCATTTGGTGGCTACTTTAGTACGCAGTCTTCTACCTTGCCAGCTGCGATGGCAACAGGTAATTTAACATTAAGACCTTTTAGTATTGTAACAGAAATTAAATACGATAAAGATAAAAAGCGTGCAACTGGCGTAATTGTTTTAGATGCTGAAACCAATAAAACCATTGAGTATAGTGCAAAAATTATTTTTGTTAATGCATCTACATTAAATAGTACATGGTTACTAATGAATTCTGCTACCGATGTTTGGGAAGGCGGATTGGGAAGTAGTTCCGATGCACTGGGTAAAAATTTAATGGATCACCATTTAGGTATTGGTGCTGGTGGTTTAGTAGAAGGATACGAGGATCAATATACTTTTGGACGTCGAGCCAATGGATTTTATATTCCAAGATTCAGAAACGTTGGTAACGATAAGCGTGATTACTTGCGTGGATTTGGATACCAAGGTGGTGGCTCAAGACAAGGCTGGCAACACGATGTTGCTGAATTTAGCATTGGTGCTGGATTTAAAGAAGCTTTAACGGAGCCAGGTGTTTGGACCATTGGTATGGGTGGCTTTGGGGAAATGTTACCAGATCCAACCAATAAAGTAACCTTGGATAAAAATGTAAAAGACAAGTGGGGCTTAAATGTATTGAACATTGATTGTGAGTTAAAAGAAAACGAACATAAAATGCGTAAAGACATTTTAGCAGATGCACAAGAAATGTTAGAAAGAGTAGGTGTTAAAAATGTTCAAGCACATGAAGGGGATGGAACTCCTGGCCGCGGTATTCATGAAATGGGTACAGCGCGTATGGGTAGAGATCCTAAAACTTCGGTATTGAATGGCCATAACCAAGTTTGGGATGCACCCAATGTATTTGTAACCGATGGTTCATTTATGACAAGTGCTTCTTGTGTAAACCCATCTTTAACTTATATGGCTTTCACTGCTCGTGCTGCCGAATTCGCAGTGAGTGAATTGAAAAAAGGAAACTTATAATCTTTTAAAAACTTTTTAAATAATATTTTATGATGAACAGAAGAGAAGCCCTTTCAAGAGTTGCCATCATTATGGGTGGAACAGTATTAGGTGCAGAGGCCATTGCAGCTGGTTTAAAAATTAGTACAACTAGTATTAGCTTATCTAAGGCTGATATTGCTTTTTTAAATGAAGTGGCAGAAACTATTTTACCTACGACTAAAACACCAGGAGCGAAAGCAGCAAAAGTGGGAGAGTTTATGAAAATAATTGTGAACGACTGCTATGAGCAAAAAGACCAAACCATTTTTATGGAGGGCATTAAAAAATTAGACGAAGCATCTAAGCAAATGAATGGAAAAACTTTTATGTTGTCAACTCCCACACAACGTACTAATTTATTAATTGCTTTAGACAAAGAAGCAAAGGAATACCAAAAAACAAAGAAGTGGGAAGACCCTAAGCATTATTTCAGTATGATGAAAGAGTTGACTTTAACGGGTTACTTTACTTCGGAAATAGGTGCTACCAAAGCTTTACGCCATGTAGCAGTGCCTGGTAAATTTATTGGATCATATCCTTACAAAAAAGGAGATAAGGCTTGGGCAACAAGCTAGTCTTTTAAAAACAAAAAGCATGAACAATTCAAGAAGAGATTTTTTACGTAATACTGCATTAGCTGGATTTGCTTTATCAATGCCTTTTAAAAATGAGTTAATGGCAATGGGCGACGCCCATAATTCATTTGGTATTCAGTTATGGTCCGTAAAGGAAGCACTAGCAAAAGATACAATGGGAGTATTAACCCACTTATCAAAATGCGGCTATAAAAAAATAGAAAGCTTTGAAGGTGAAAAAGGTATTTTTTGGGGCATGACAAATACCGAGTTCAAAAAGCGCATGGATGCATTGGGAATGAAACTTGTTTCTGCTCATTGTGATACCAGTAATAACTTTGAGCAAAAAGCTGCAGACGCTGCAGCCATAGGCATGAAGTATTTAATATGTCCTTATAAAGGTGCGCAACCAAGTATTGATCATTACAAAAAGATTGCAGACGAGTTTAATACATGTGGTGAAATTGCAAAAAAACACGGAATAAAATTTGCGTATCATAATCATGATTATTCTTTTGTTCCAATGAACGGACAAGTACCTCAGGATGTAATGATGAACAATACCAATAAGGATACAGTTGATTATGAAATGGATATGTATTGGACCGTCGCGGCTGGCGTGGATCCATTAGCCTATATGGATAAACATCCTGGTCGTTTTAAATTGGTGCATGTAAAAGACATGACCAAGCTTGCCAATGGCGAACATGAATCATGTGTAATAGGAAAAGGGACCATTGATTATAAAAACATGTTGTCAAAAGTAGCAAAACGTGGTGTAAAGCATATGATTGTAGAACAGGAATCGTATACTGGCACCAATGAATTAGATGCTGCTAAAGATGATGCAGCTTATATGAAAACGTTGAAGTGGTAATTTAAAATTACTAATTGATAATAAAAATCCCGAAGGTCATGCTTTCGGGATTTTTATTAGTATCAGGTAAGACGAAAATGAGGTATTTGCTCAAAATTATTTTCCAATAACTTGAATTAAGTTGGTTGTTGCAATAATCTTACTTAATGCATTGTGCAATGCTTCCAAGTCTTGCGCACTATTAAATGCATTTATGGAGTAGCGCATATAAATGTCATCCCCTTGGCGCATGATTGGAATTTCGATATTATATTCTTTGAACAAGGTTCTTTGTAATACTTCGGGTTCCTTTGTATGTATAGGAATACTAATCATTTGACCAATCCATTCGCTTGATAATGGGCTAATGGGTTGAGTGCCTAGCAATGCATAAAATAAGGGTGCATTGGCTAGTACCATTTCGCGACATTCTTTGGCAACAGCTGGCCAATTATTATCCTGCATAAAAATAATACTCATGGTTACGGCTAAGAATGCCGAAAAGTCACGGGTGCCAATCATTTGATGGTAGTCTAAAAACAAGGAATCAGAAGGCTTCGCCGCTTTATACCCCCAACTCACCACCAATGGCTCACAAATAGGTTGCACTTTTTTATGTGCGTATAAAAAGCTGGCACCCTTTGGTGCCATCATCCATTTATGACAGGCGCCCACATAAAAATCTACTGCTAATTCATTTATTTTTAAATCTACATGTGCAGGAGCATGCGCGCCGTCCACAATGGTTATAAGCCTTTTAGATTTAGCTATTTCACAAATTTCTTTTACCGGTAATATTAATGCAGTTGCACTTGTGATATGACTTATAAAAACAGCTTTTGTTTTAGGTGTTACTCCAGCAAAAAAATCAGCAATAAATTGTTCTTTTGTAGTGATGGGTAAATTTATTTTCTGTCTTTTATATACTGCTTTCTTTTGACTACAATAATAATCCCAGGTTCTATCACAAGCGCCATACTCAATATCGGTTGCTAAAATTTCGTCACCTGCTTCTAAAGGAAATGCTTTTGCAATTATGTTTACTGCAAAGCTTGGATTAGTTACATAAACCAAGTCGTCTTTATCGTCTACATGAATAAATTTTGCCAATGCAGCTCGAGAAGTAGACAAGTATTCAACACCATCAAAAGCAATGAATTGAACGGGCTCGGCTTCTAATACTTTTTGCCATTGTTGATAATAATCAAATATAGGCTTGGGTGTTGCACCAAAGGAGCCGAAGTTTAAAAAGTGAATATCCTTTCTTAATAAAAATTGATCCTTTAAATTAGTATTCATTGCGCTATTTTATTGTATTAATTTATTTCGAAGTTAAGTAAAAAAAATCCCCTCGAGCAAACGAGGGGATTGTGAAATAAAAACGAGTTGTATTTTTTTGAATATTATGCACCCAAACTCCAACCGTCGCGATAGGTTCTTTTTACAAACTGATTCGCGGGTTCGAAATTGGTAATCTTCATATTTGGACCATCCCATAATAATTGGATATTTCTTCCTGGGAATGTGGTTAAACCTTTTTTATCATTCACTTTAAGGTCATAACTTCTAATGGCAAGGTTGCCCATTAAAACCGATTCGGTTAAAGGACCTGCAATATCAAAATGAGAGCTTAATGTTTTTGCTTCTTTACTTCCAGGTCCAGCGATACAAGCTTCCACCCATGCAGAATAGTGCCCAGCTTCACCACCTTTCACACGCTCTACCGATTGTGGAACTGTTGTAGTTTTAGTTCTGTTGGTTGGTAATAATTGCGGGTTCACACCATAGGTACCTGCCATCATTTTCCCTTTGGTACCTTCAAAAATGATACCATTACCACCATCACCCATTACTTCGTTAGGCCCTAATTCGGCTGGACGCTCTGGTTGGATACCGCCATCCATCCAATGTAATTTTACATCTGGCTTACCATTTTCACCCTTAAATGTCAAGATGATATGAGAAGCCGCTGGTGGACTATCTGGTGAATAAACCCTTTGCCAAGGTGCTGTGTATCTTGTTGCCACACTACACTCTGCAGAAATAGGATATCCTAATCCTAATACCGCAAAGCCTGGTGCCATAATATGACATGCCATATCGCCTAAGGCGCCGGTACCGTAATCCCACCATCCTCTCCAGTTAAATGGAAGTAAGTCGGTGAAATATTCTTTTTTAGGTGCAGTACCTAACCATAAGTCAAAATCCAATTCTTTTGGAATTGCATTTGCAGTTGCAGGACGAATTACACCTTGTGGCCATACTGGTCTGTCGGTATAACAATAAATGGTGTGCACATCACCAATTAATCCAGCATTGTACCAATCTTGTAACATGCGAACGCCGTCTCCAGAAGAACCTTGGTTACCCATTTGCGTTACTACATTGTAGTCATGTGCTGCTTTTGTCATCATTCTCGCCTCATAAATATCATGTGCCATTGGTTTTTGCACATACACATGCTTATTTAATCGCATTGCAGCCATTGCTTGTACAGCGTGCATATGGTCTGGAGTAGAAACCGAACATGCATCAATATGCATATGCTCTTTTTCTAACATCTCTCTATAGTCTTTATATACTTTTGCTTTTGGATAGCGCTTGCGGCTTAACGCAGTTTGTCTTTCATCTACATCACATAAAAAAGCAATGTCTGCTTTGCCGCTACTATAAAATGCGAATAAATCACTTTCGCCTTTACCGCCGGCTCCAATGCCGGCAACTTGTAATTTATCACTTGGCGCAATGAATCCTTTACCGCCCAATACGTGTCTTGGCATAATGTAAAATCCGCCAAGGGCCATCGCTGAGTTTCTTATGAAATCTCTTCTTGAATTCGCTGAATTTTTTCTAGACATAGCAATCTTTAGTTGTGTGGTTTTAAATCAGTGTTAAATCTGTTAGTCAATCGGTCCGTTAAATTATTAAAAAAAAAGGAAAAAACACAATTATTTTGATGAGTGAACAAAAGCAGACTAGATTTCGTTATTATAGCCTAAATTGCTTTATAATAAAGCCGTATGCAACCTTCCATTCAACCCTTACGAAGTTATTTTTTGTCTGGTGCTACTCAATCTTATGATTTCAGGTTAAATCAACTTAAAAGACTTAAGAAAGTAGTCCTTGAACATGAAAAAGAAATTTATCAGGCCCTATTTACCGATTTAAAGAAAACTGATGAGGATGCCTGGGCAACTGAATTGGGCTTTTTCTTGAGTGAATTAAATCACACCATTGAACATTTGAAAGGTTGGATGCAACCTGACGCGGTAGCTACTAATTTATTAAATCAACCTTCTAGTAGTTTTACCATTCGCGAACCATTGGGCGTAGTATGTATTATTGCTCCATGGAATTATCCATTTCAATTATTGTTTACTCCCTTAATTGGAGCCATTGCAGGAGGGAACTGTGCAGTATTAAAACCAAGCGAGTTTGCTCCCGCTACTGCTCAAATAATGGAAAAAATTATTCATGCTTTATTTCCTAATAATTATATTCTTTATGTCCAAGGTGAGGGTGCAATGGTATTGCCACCACTGTTAACTGAAAACAGGTTTGACCATATTTTTTATACTGGTAGCACTATGGTTGGCAAAATTATATACAAATACGCTGCTGAACAATTGGTTCCAGTTACACTTGAGTTGGGAGGTAAAAGCCCTGCTGTAATTGCATCCGACGCTAATTTGCGTGTAGCTGCTCGTAGGTTAGCGAGTCCTAAGTTTTCCAACTGTGGGCAAATGTGTATTGCGCCTGATTATATATTGGTACCAACTCATTTAAAAGATAAGTTCATTGAAGAACTGATCAAAGCCATTCAGCAATTTTATGGAGTCAATGCAATGGAGTCGGCGCATTATGGTAAAATTATTAACGACAAACAATGGCAGAGGCTTACCGGTTATTTATCAGATGGAGAAATTGTGTATGGCGGAAAAACGGATAGAGAAAAATTATTTATTGAGCCCACCATTATGACGGGCATTCATCCGAATGCAAAAATCATGCAGGATGAAATATTTGGGCCCATATTGCCGGTGCTAACCTATGAAACGAAGGAAGCGGCTTTGGAAATTATTCAACAAAATCCAAATCCGCTGGCATTTTATGTTTTCACCGAAAATAAAAAAGATGAACAGTATTGGTTAACCAATGTGCCTTCTGGTGGAGCCTGTGTAAACAATGCCACATTGCATATTACCAACCACAACTTGCCTTTTGGTGGAAGGGGTTTCAGCGGCACAGGAGGGTATCATGGAAAGTCAAGTTTTGATACTTTCACGCATTTAAAGTCTGTATTAAAAACACCCACTTGGATAGATCCAAATTTTAAATATCCGCCCTATACTGGTAAAAGTTGGTTGCTTAAAAAATTAATAGGATAAAATCATAAAAAAATCTATCATGATAAAAATTGCCATCGCCTTTGGTGTTTTGGTTAGCGCTACATTGTTAATGAAGAAGCCTGGTATGTCTTACAGACAATCTATTTTGAAAACATTGTATCCTGCAATCATGTGGACAAGTACGTCAAGTGGAAAAAAACAAATACAAACTAATAATGGCAATGTGGAGCCCATTGTTTCTTTTTATAATTTATCAGCAAAAGATATTAATGGCAATGAATTTAAATTTTCAAATTTGAAAGGCAAAAAAGTATTAATTGTAAACACGGCAAGTGATTGTGGATTTACAGGACAATATGAAGCATTGGAAAAATTAGCACAACAATACGGAGACAAGCTTGTAGTAATTGGTTTTCCAGCCAATGATTTTAAAGAACAAGAAACAAGGAGCAATGCCGATATTGCTAGCTTTTGTAAAAAAAATTATGGTGTCACTTTCCCGTTAATGGAAAAGTCTATTGTAATTAAAGGAAATCATCAAAATGAAGTACACAAGTGGTTGTCTGATATGACGATCAATGGGTGGTGTCATCAGGAGCCTACTTGGAATTTTTGTAAATATTTAGTGAATGAGCAAGGCGTGCTAACACATTATTTTCCGATGACCGTGGATCCGTTAGCAGCAGAAGTAATTGCAGCAATTGAATCCAGTAAATAATTTATCAATTAATTAATTGGACAATGTTCGTGGTAATTTTCTAAAACAATTTTACCCGATTCAATCACCATGCCTTTGTATTGTTCTTTTATCTCGTCTAATACCGCTTCAATTTCTAAAGGGTCGGTGATGCGCACTAGTTTTGCACGATAATCTTTAATACTTGGCAAGCCTTTTAAGTAATTGGCATAATGTCTTCTCATCTCATTAATACCAGCAATAGGGCCTTTCCAAGCAAGGGATTTTTGTAAATGTTTTCTAGCCACTTCAACTCTTTCTTCAATGGTTGGGTCTGCTCTTTTAGTGCCTGTTTCAATAAAATGTTTTATCTCTCTAAAAATCCATGGATACCCAATGGCTGCACGACCTATCATGACACCATCAACACCATATTTATTTTTATACTCCACCGCTTTTTCTGGTGAATTGATATCTCCATTGCCAAAAATTGGAATGGTAATGCGCGGATCATTTTTTACTTCTCCTATCAGGGTCCAGTCGGCTTCCCCTTTATACATTTGCATACGCGTACGACCATGAATAGCCAATGCTTTAATACCTACATCCTGCAAGCGTAATGCTACCTCTCTAATATTTTTACTGCTTTCATCCCAACCCAATCTTGTTTTTACGGTTACTGGAAGATTGGTACTTTTCACAACTGCTTCGGTTAGTCTAACCATTAAATCCAAATCCTTTAAAACACCCGCACCAGCCCCCTTCATGGCTACTTTTTTTACTGGGCAACCAAAATTAATATCAATTAAATCGGGGTTCACCGTGTCTACAATTTTAGTACACAAGGCCAATGCTTCTTCATCACCTCCAAATATCTGTATGCCAATTGGGCGCTCGTAATCGTAAATATCAAGTTTCTGTTTGCTTTTAATGGCATCCCTAATAAGGCCTTCGCTACTAATAAATTCTGTGTACATTAAATCGGCCCCATTGTCTTTGCACACTGCTCTAAATGGGGGATCGCTAACATCCTCCATAGGAGCTAGTAATAAAGGGAAGTCCGGTAATTGTATATTGCCTATAGAAACCATATGAATTCGTTATCTTGCACCTTGTTGGCGCAAGTGCAAATGTAACAATAAATTGTATTTAGATGAATATAGATAATAGAAGCCTTTTACAAATGAGCCCAGCCATGCGCTTTGTTATATTTTTTATGGTAACGGCGATAAGTTTGATTTTAGGGGGGCTCATTAGCTTTTCAATGGCTGCTTATGTTTTACATATTCCATTTAACGATTTGTCTACTGCAATTTTTGATCCTAAAAATGGCAATTTGTTATTGTTTATAAATGCAATCACAATTATCATCTCATTTTTGATACCTAGTGTAACGGTGGCCTATTTTGCAAAGGGAAATATTGCAAACAATATGGGGTTTTATAAAATTGGCAATAGCAAACAAGTTGTTTGGGTAGTTTTATTGGCCATTTCAGGTTTATACTTAAGTGGTGCTTTGGCGAATGTAACCCAACTTATGCCCATGCCAAAAAATCTTACAAATTGGGCAGAAAATTTAGAAGCGTCCTATAAAAAAGGAATGGGAGGAGTGATGAACATGAAATCGGTCAATGATTTGATTTCAATTTTAGTTTTAGTAGCTTTCATACCTGCCTTCTTTGAGGAATTATATTTTAGAGGTGGATTGCAAAAAACAATAAAGGATTGGACTGGTAAGCCCATCGTATCTATTGTTATAACAGCCATTATTTTTAGCGCCTTTCATTTTTCGTTTTATGGTTTTCTGTCTCGAATGGCATTGGGTATAGTGCTTGGTTTTATTTTTGAATACACAAAATCTATTTGGCTTTCTATTTTAATGCATTTTTTAAACAATGGAATCGCTATTGTTTCTATGTATTTTTTGAGAAACAATCCACAAAAAATGAATGAAGCCATGGATGATAATGGCATGCCTATATACATGGGGATTATTGCGTTAGGATTTATCATTTATTTTTTGAGATTGCTTAATGAAAAAAATGCCCAGCTATCTTATCATAAAAAAACGGTTGTCCAAAAGATAGGTGATTGGAAAAAAATATATTCAAGTCCAAACCTTTCAAGTGCAACTATCATAGCTAGTATTTTAGAGGAAAATCAATTGCCTGTTAAAGTATTAAATCGAAAGGATTCTGCATATGTATTTATGGGGGAGGCCGAAGTGTATGTGCCCATAGAATTTGCTGATAAAGCAGCAGCCATTATCGCGGCAAAGGGTTAGGCACATTGAACGGTAAGTTGTATATTGAACTAAAATTTATAATAAGTTATGGCATTGAATTTTTCAACTTTTAGAGTAAGAGCATTATCAGCGGTTGTTTTTGTGGCAATTATGTTGGGTGGTTTGTTTTGGAATGATTGGTCCTTCTTTTTTCTTTTCGCATTTATCGCAGTGGGGTGTTTGTTTGAGTACCAAAAATTATTGGCACTGATTGTCCCAAATTACAAAAATGTTTCAAAAATTCATAAATGGGGATTATTATTACTAGCCTTTGTTGTAATGATGACCTTAGCAAAAAATAATTTAGGCATAAAGGATATAAGTATCAAATATATTGGAAGTCGCATGTCTATTGTTTTAATTGGCATCATGCTGCTAGGCGATATTTTCACCAAAAAAATTAATTTAGAAAACTGGGCGATTAGTTTTTTTGGGTTGGTGTATATTCCAATGAGCTTGTCTATTTTTTATCAATTAAAGGGATTTATGTTTACTGCAACTCCTTTTATGCCTCGTTTTTTTGATATTTCAATTGCCTTGTTAGTGATTATATCTATCTGGTTAAACGATACCATGGCATATATTGTTGGCTCTGTCATTGGTAAAAAACCACTTTCATCTGTATCTCCTAACAAAACCTGGGAAGGAACGATTGCAGGTATCGTATTATCGGTTTTAATAGTTAGTAATATCAATAATGTAATGATATATTTTGGTTATGGCTGGTGGCAAATTCCAATCCAACAAAACTATATTTTTCTTATTAGTTTAGTGGCAACCGTTGCAGG
>CANHIR010000047.1 GCA_947461015.1 Bacteroidota bacterium
GATTTTGATAAAGGTGCTGTAAATGTTAAAGGAGTGGTGTTAGCTACAATAGAAGCGTCCACATAGGTTTTCACCGCTTTTACAGAAGGGTATTTTATATCAGATGTACCATCTAAAACAACATCCAAAGTTTTATTACTTAAATTTTCCTTCGTATTTAATGAAGTAGTAACATTAGTGCTATTTGCTTTTAATGCTAACTGATTATAAATAGCAGTACTGTCAAATGTTTTTGCAGCCAATTGTGCTGGCGTTACATATTTAGTTAAACTGTCAGCAATATTTAATTTAGTCGCTAGCGAAGTGTTTACAGTTGTAGAATTTGCTTTTAATGCTAACTGATTATAAATAGCTGTACTGTCAAATGTTTTTGCAGCCAATTGCGTGGGTGTTACATATTTAGTAATACTATCTGCAATATTTACTTTATTGGTTACTAAACTGTTCAAGTTGCCCACTTTAGCATAAGGCAATAACATTTTTGCTGTATCCGAAAAATTCACTTTATTATCCAAGCCAACAACTGATTCTGCATATAATGCATAGGGAACGGCACCAAATGGACTGGTTCCAAGGTTTACTAAATCCTTGGTATAATCCCAGTTTGTTGAACTTACTAAAGGAGCAATTGCAATTTGAACATTTAAATAGAAAGGACCTTTGGACCAATCAATTGCTTTAAAGTTAGCGGCAGCACCACCTAGTCTTGTACCTTCACCTAAACTCACATTAAAAACACCAGAAGCATCGGTAGTAGCTGCAAAACGCTCTTTTAAAACAACTATACCATTGCTAGTAGATTGTATTAAGCTTGTTTCAACAACAATACTTCTGTCCTTTGCAGGATTGGAATATCCATCCCTGGCTACTGCCTGGAAAAATATGCCCGAACCTGTCACCTGTGCTTTTAATACATTACTTGTACCAACAAGTAACATAACACCTAACAGTACTAAAATTTTCTTTAAATAAATTTGATTTCTCATAAACGTATAATTCTAAATATTGCTAATTTCCTTTTATAAATTTTATTGCGTCAACAAAACTGCTTGACTCTATTTTTAATACATAACTTCCTGCTGTTAATCCGCTCAAGTCCATTGTTAAGCCCTGAAATAAATTATAGCCATTTTCTTTTCTTGTGCTAACAATTGCACCATCCGTATTCCAAATACTTAAGTTAAAAACCTCATTCAATGGCGGCGCATTGACAAATTTTACTTTGGTAGCTGCATTCACCGGATTTGGGAATAACTTAATGCCTAAACTGTTAAACTTCATGGTCACTTCACAATTCATTGCAAACTCACCTGTGTTTCGCTTACCACTTAATACCGCAATACCAGTTTGAACATCTAAACAAGCAGCAGTACTTTTATAATTTAATGCTGAAATACTGCTTGAAGCATTACCCATACTTCCAATACTACTCATTACAAAAGCAGGGGATTGTGCATTGGTCTTAGTAACCAAAGCAATACTTGCAAACAGCATTAGCGAGTATATTTTTATTTTCATGTTATTTAGCACTGTAATAAAATTTATTGGTTGTTCCATTGTTATCATTGGACATTACTAAAACCTTTGCCCCCATAGATTCCACTTTATATTCATAGGTTATGACATTGCCCCCAATTGATTTTGCATTAACTTTGATTAATATTTTACCATTCGCTACCTCAATACTATAGGTACCTTTTGCTCCGTCTGAATCAAGCGTTGTTTTGTCATTTAAGAAATTAATAAAATAAGTAGATTGACCTAGGTATGATCTTGTCTTTATGATACCTCCATTAATAGTTTCAACGTAATCTAAGAACCAAGTTTTATCACTTAGCATTTTATAACTCAGATCCACCTGTGCTGCAGGTGTATCCTTACTGCAAGCAGAGAAGCTAGTGGAAATTACCACTGCTACTATGATTGTATATATGTATGTATTAAATTTATTGTTCATTATGTTTTCTTTTCATTTTATAATAAATCGGTTGCTTTAACCATAATACCCAATTGGAAAGAATTCAAATTGGTTTGAATAGGTGATTTTGTAAGTGAACCAATATTGTGATTATAGTGTAAGAATAAGGTGTATAAGGATCTATTGTTAAACTCTACACCCAAGTCCCCCTTTATAAATATTTGCTTATACGCATTTGTAACTTGATTGTCTAAACTAGCTTTTGAAATTCTTGCATCAAAGCTTGGGCCTGCAACTAAATAAAATTTGAATTTTGTAAGATCCCCGTATGGAATTAATTTTTTATAGTGCGCTGCTATATTCATAACAAAGAAATAATCCTCTGCTTTAAATGGCGAAAAATTTCCTACCACTGGAGTTAAGCGAGAACTAGATAAGTAATTTGCTCCAGATGTAATTTTACTAAAATTAAAACCCAAAGAATATTCATGCTTTTTTTGAATCAACCCATCCAAACGAATGCCACCAAAATATCCTGTCTTATACACATCTTCGTTAATGTCATTATATGCATAATTAAAATTGGAACGATAAGCGCCTGCATCAACGTTTTGTTTTGAAAAATTAGCCCCTGCTAATAATGACACTGTTGTTGTAGCAGTATATTGCAAGAACTTTTGTTCCATTGTTTTATAAAGAGAGGTAGTGTCCTTTACTTTTACATTGAAAACTTCTTTTGATTTTGAAACAGCAACATAAGTACTATCTGTTTTAACTTCTTTTTTCTTTGTGAATCCTATTCTTGATAACCAACTCGTTTTCTTTGTTGTGTCCTTTGCAATAGTTGCAACTGTGTCTTTTACTTTTGAAGACAATACTTCTTTTGCTTTAACAATAGTTGTATCCTTTTTGAAAATATTGATTTTTTTAAAATCTAGCTTTGCGAAAAAAGACTTTTTAGTAGCAGTATCCTTTTGTATAACTTCCAAAGGTTTTTCAACCACCTCAACTATTGGCTTATCTATAACCTTCGCTATTATTTGAGCACTGTCATTTTTAACTGCGTTTTTCTTTGTGAACCCTAATTTAGACAACCAACTCGTTTTCTTTGGAGTATCCACTGTAATCACTACAATGGTATCCTTAACTTTTGGAGCCAATACCGCAGAAACATTAACATTGGTAGTATCTTTTTTGAATAAACTCACTTTAGGGAGGTGAATCTTAGGAAGGTGAATTTTTGAAAAATTCAATTTGGAAAACAACCCACTCTTTACGGGAATGCTGTCTTTTACTTGTGCACTCACCATGGCACTTGACAAGGTAAAACAAATTACAAAAAAAACACATTTAATTTTATTCATATGCTATAAAAAATATATTGGATAATTGTCTATGGAATGTCATTATGACAAAACAAAAAGCCCCCACTCCATTTTTGGAGAGAGGGCGCAATTTAGTTTGAATTTTATTCTAGACTAAAATCTATTGTTCGAACATTGTCTAAGTTTCCAAAACCAATACAAACTTCTAGACATTTATCTTAAATATCCAGACATTAATCTAGATTTTGCAAATATTCACTTGGTGTTTGTCCAGTTTTTAATTTGAAAGCATTTATAAAGCTACTTCTGGATCCAAAACCTGCTTGCTTAGCAAGGGCATCTAATGTCAAAATTTCAGAAGACCCATCATTAATTTTCTTAATAACATAGTCAATTTTTAAATCATTTTTCCAGGTATTAAAATTAATATTCATGTATTCATTGAAGAAATAGGATAAATGGTGTACTGGAATATCTGTGTCTGCAGACATAACTGTAAGGTTAAATTGAAGACTTAAGTATGGCATTTTTTCTACATATGTTTCTACCTTCAATTTCAATAAACTCAGTTTTTCTGGAGAAATTTCAAAACCCTTCCCCTGTTTTTTAATGTCTTCCGCAATGCCCAGCTTTTGTTCAACTTCTCTATTTTGTTTGGTTACAATGGCGAAATCTAATTGGGGTAAACCGTATAAAATATTGGGGAAAAAAAACAATGATATATTTAATAAAATCAAACCAGCAATAGTACAATACAACATGAAAACTCCTTGATCATAACTATTATAATAATCCATTTTATTATATACAAACAAAGTAAATACTAAGAATCCTAAATACAACAAAACTGACATTACTATTAATAAAGTGAGCCATTTGTAAATTAACTTAGACTGTTTGCTAGTGTATGTTTCATGTAATTCATTTCGATAAATTAAAATAATAGTTGCGATAACATAGCCAAGTGCAAATACAGGCCTAAGCATGAAAGTGAATACAGGACTGAGAAATAAATTTTTAATCTTTAAAATATTTAAGGGGTCCTGTAAAATGCTTTGGGAATAGGCTAATTTATAATCGGCTCCTTGAAAAATAAAAGGCACTGCATTTATTAATATAATTATCGCAGGTATAAAATGGAGCAAATCTAGTTTTGATAATTTATAATCATCCTTGAATAATCCACGAACATAAAAATAAAATAAGGGGCCAAGTAACAAATACAAAGGAGCGAAATGCACCAACATAACGGCAATTAAATACTTATTTCCCGAATATACCGTGGCATAATGGGACAAAGAATAGATATTATTAATAAATAAGAAAAAGAATAAGTAAATATTAACCTTATTTGACTGCCTCAAATTAATGAGCAATAAAAAAGTAACAATAAAGCCTAATATAGTAATGGACAATAACATAAGTAAGGAAAAAAGCTTATTTGCTTACAAAAGTAAATAGAATATAACCAATTAAGCATGAATAACTAGGAATTTCTATACCCTTACTCAAAGATCCTTTGCCTAAAACATGAACAACAAGAAAGCCGATCTTAAGATCGGCTTTCTTACCACGAGCTTTTTTTGCTAGTTATTCTGTAGTTATTGTCTTTCGTTAAAATTGTATCCCTTCTTCTTGAAATTGCTTGCTAAAATCACCATACGTTCCTTCTTGATAAATTTTACCGTCTTTATTAAACCAAGAAAATACTACAAATTCAATCACTAATTTCTTACCTGTTTTAATTGAAGTTCCAGACCAAGTCCACCAAGCTTGTGCAACTTTATCCGCCCCTTGATCATAAGCAAGGTAATCTGGGTAGCCAAATTGCTTTACTTGGATATCTTTAAAGAATTTAAAATCTGTACCCAACAACGCTATATTTTCTTTCTTAGTCATCCATTTATTCATATCCATTCCAGAAATCCAAAATTTCGCAGAATCTGCATAACACGAACTCCATAATTCAGCGTCCTGTGTTACATATCCCTTAACTGCTTTTTTCACCACATCGATATTTGGATGATTTACATAAATAGTACCATTGGTTTTTACAGTTTGAGCAAAAGAAATTATCACAATCAGTGATAAGGCGATAGTTGAAATTAACTTTTTCATAATATAATGTTATTTGATTATTGCAATAGTAGTCAAAGCAACTTAGTTTATGCTATACAATTATATCCTATTTGTTCCTGAATAGGAGAATGGAACAATATTGATAAAAATATGTGTGTTATTGTAGCAAAGCCCAGGCTGTCAGCTCTCGCTTCGCTCGGCTGACTACTAAACGTATTGGATTAACCCAAAGCCTTACACGAATCAAACTTTGTTTGCTTAGTGGTTTTTTTCATTTCGTTAACTTACGAAAGCATGCTTTCGACCTTAACTCTATAAAACAAAACTTCAACTTTGTTGAAGGCATTTGTAGCCTCGCCCAGGATCGAACTGGGATTTAGCGCTTCGGAAACGCTTGTACTAACCATTGTACGACAAGGCCATACTGCAAATTTAGTTAAACTAACTGAGCATTAAAATTAACCCCGCCGAAACAATACTTTTATGGCGGCAGGTAAAAATGTCCTTGTGGGTAAACTGCGCATGATGCGAAAGTCCTCCCAAATGGTAGAGGTATTAGATAAAAATTTAAAAATAGTCGTAGCCTTGTTCTTTTCAAAAATGCGCTTAAATATCTCACTTCCATCCATCAAATCATAATATAGTATGTATAATAAGACTGCATCATAAAATTGATGTCTAGTATTATGTATTTCGGTTTGCACCTCCTTTTCATTGACTAAAGATGTTACAATTTGCTTTACCTGCTCCTGAATAAAATGAAATGCATACCCTGTACTGGACTTTACTGCATTGCCTAATGTGCCTATAACATATATTGGTGGGCTACTTTTAGCAAAGCTTCGGGTAGTCATTGGTATTGCACCCATTTCCTCGTGTAATATTTCATAGTTTACATTAGGAAAATGCTTTTCTAAATAGATATTAATCTCAACTGTATAATCCGCTGGTTGTAATATGGTTTTAGAGAATAAAGTATATTCAACCAAAGCTTTACGGTTAGTTAAAGGAAGTACATACATAAAACCAGTAGCTCCTTTTTGATCCACATTAAAATCCATTAATCTTGCAACATTTGCATCAAACACATTGGAATCAAATTCAACTAAATGACCTTTGAAATGTTGCCACAAAAATGGGGTATCGGTACTTTTTTGACTGATACTATATAATTGATCAATAGGCAACAAACTAGAAAAAACTTTTTTTCCCTTGGCCATTCCGCCCTCCCAATGAACAATTGCATTTTCAGCATCCTTATCAATTGAAGTTATATTGGCTTCTTGCCAATACACATTCGCAAATTGCTTAGCAAAATTCAAGACATGATTATAAAAATCTAACCCATTGATCATTTTGTAAATAAATGGATCCGTTGGCAAGGTTCTTGAGAAACTATTTTTATGTACCGATATCCGATCCCATTTTTTGCAAATTAAGGATTCAAAAATACCAGCTTCTGCTTCCCAAAAACACCAGGTGCGATCATTTGACTTATCAAATGATCTATCTATCAACAATATTTTTTGATTGTTTAATACAGGTGTACTTAATATAGAATACAACAGAGAAAGGCCTGAACAACCTGCGCCGGCTATAATTATATCATAAATACCATCATAATTAGAGTTGGTATTATTTTCCATTGGCTTGAATGCGTTCATCTTGACGAACCTTATCCCAATATTTTTTAGCCACTATTAACATGCCAAAACTTTCACTATCTTCTTTTCCAATATGCTTATGATGCATTTTGTGTGCCCAACGAATTGCCTTTATATACCTACTATTAGACTTTGTAAACCACTTTATACGCTGATGAATGATTACTTCGTGCACTATAAAATAGGCAAATCCATACATCGCAACACCAGTTCCAATTCCTGCGACCCATAATGGTCCACCAAAATTTCCATAAAATATACATGCCATACTTGGCACCGCAAAAATTAAAAAAAAGGCGTCATTTTTTTCAAAAAAATGTCCAGTTGGTTGATGATGATCTTCATGTAAATACCATAAAAAACCATGCATAACATAACGATGTGTTAACCAAGTGATCCCTTCCATAATTGCGAAAGTCAACAATGTTACTGCAATAAAAATCATAATAATCAATTTTAAGTGGTAAAGGTACTACAACAAATTTAACTGGCTACGAATTTTAGCTTTAGCAAATATAAAAACCTTGCCATAATCTGGAATTCTGATCCGAGTTTGTAAAATAGAATGATGTTTGGTTTTTTTTATTTTCTTGTAAAGGGTGTAATAATATTTGAACGCCACATATACGCCAAATCGCGCCTTAAGAGGCAATATTTTAATGCCATCCAAGGCAGCTGAAAAATCGGCTTGGATATCTTCCTCTATTATTTGCTTATCCTCCTGTTTAAAATTCGCAAAATCACAATTTGGAAAATACATTCTTTCCAATCCTTCAAAATCCGCTTTAATGTCTCTTAAAAAGTTAACCTTTTGAAAAGCAGCGCCCAATCTTTGAGCAGAAGGTTTTAAATGCTCATATTTTTCTTTGTCCCCATCACAAAATATATGTAAACACATTAAGCCTACTACTTCGGCACTGCCATAAATATAATTTTGGTATGTAGCTGCATCATACTCCTGTTTGCTTAAATCCATTTCCATGCTGTTAAAAAAAGCATCGACTAATTCAAGACCAATATTATATTTCCTAACGGTCAATTGAAAACGATGTAAAATTGGATTTAAACTAACCCCCTGCTCAATAGCAGTATAGGTATCTAATTTAAATTGTTCCAATAATTTAGCCTTATCAAAATCATGAAAAGTATCTACAATTTCATCTGCAAAGCGAACCAAACCATAAACATCATAAATGGGTTGACGTAAATCCTTATGCAATAATTTAATAGCCATAGAAAAACTTGAACTATACCTTAAAGTAGTTTGTTTGCTGGTTTCTGCTGTTACTTGATTGTATAATTGAAACGATGACATATCTATGCTTTATTATAATTTTGATTAACCAATTCGGCAACCACTTCTCCACTTATTAAGCTAGGCGGAACCCCTGGACCCGGAACGGTTAATTGACCAGTGTAATATAAATTATTTATTTTTTTACTCTTACAAGAAGGCTTTAAAATTGCCGTTTGCATCAAAGTATTTGCCAATCCATAGGCATTTCCCTTAAAAGAGTGGTATTCAGATACAAAATCCGATACCGCAAAGGACTTTTTATATACAATCGCATCTCCAATAGATTGTCCAAATCGCGCTTCCATCCTTGCAATTATTTTATGAAAATACACATCTCTAATGGCTTCCGTATCTCCATTTAAACCAGCAGCAACAGGAATTAATAGGAACATATTTTCATGTCCTGCTGGCGCCACGGTGGCGTCCGTAACCGAAGGAAAACTTGCATAAAATAAAGGATCCTTAGGCCAAGCTGGATGGGTATATATTTCCTTCCCATGAACCCCAAAATCAGTGTCAAAAAATAAATTATGGTGTTGTACTCCAGTTAATTTTTTATTTAATCCTACATAATATAAAATAGAACTAGGTGCCATTAATCTGTCTTCCCAGTATTTGTTGGAATAGGACTGATATTTTATATCTAACAACTTTGTTTCAATATGGTGATAGTCGCCAGCACCCACAATCACATCAAATTCATATTCCTTTTGTTCTTGCGTTTGTCTATGAATAGTTCTAACCGATTTTGCCTCACCATTCACAACATTTATTTGCCTAACTTCTTCTCCAAATTTAAATTGTACGCCTTGTTCTAGTGCTACTTTATACATTCCATCCACAATACTATACATTCCTTTTTCTGGATACCAAGTACCTCCTTTTATGTCAGCATAGTTCATTAAAGAATATAGGGCAGGTGTATTTTCTGGCAATGCTCCTAAGAACAGCACAGGAAATTCCATGATAGACTGAATATAAGGATGCTTAAAAAAATGTGCTACATGTTTTTTCATGTTCTTAAAGATGTCCAACTTAAACACCCCTTTTATTACATCCCACTCAATAAATTCAAATAAGGATTGTCCAGGCTTATGCACCAACTTCCCTACGCCCACATCATATTTATACTTTGCTTCCTCCATGAATTTGTCCAATGCCTTTGCAGCACCGGGTTCAACAGATTCTAATAAATCCTGAAATGCCTCGTAATTCGCAGGCATATCCCAATGGGTAGTTTCAAAATATACACGATAGGAAGGATCTAATCTTTTTAGTTGATAATAATCACTAACTTTTTTACCAAATTTTGCAAAGTATTTTTCAAATACATCGGGCATCCAATACCAACTAGGCCCCATGTCAAAAACAAAACCATTGGTTTCAAATTTTCTTGCTCTTCCTCCTGGGATATTGTGTTGTTCAACAACAGTAACCTCCCAACCTTTTTGTGCTAAAAAACTTGCTGCTGAAAGGCCAGCAAATCCTGCGCCTATAACTAAAACATTTTTATTGGGGGAAGGCATAATAAGATTAATATCTTTCTATTTTTTGTTTCAAAATTTTTCGTGCAAAGTGAATCCTGCTTTTTATCGTTCCCAATGGCTCACCCAATTCTTCGGCGATTTCATTGTACTTATAGCCTTCAAAATACAAATTAAATGGTATTCTAAACAATTCTGGCAGCGCAAATATCATTTCATTCACTTCTCTCATGTTTAAATTGGTAATTCCCTGATTCAACACCTTTGTATGTGTTTGATCTATGATATAATCATTTGGGGTACTGTCAAAAACAATGGATTGCTTTGAACGCTTACGGTAATCATTTATGAAAATATTACGCATAATGGTATACAACCAAGCTTTAATATTGGTTCCTACATTGTATTTGTCCTTATTGGAAAAGGCACGAAACAAGGTTTCCTGAAACAGGTCCTTAGCAGATTCATGGTCCTTTGTTAAATTAATTGCAAAAGGCCTTAAAAACTCGGCATTTTCGGTAAGTAGTAAACTGAATTCAGCGTTTGACATATATTTTTGTTTAACATTTAAATAATAATGCTAAACAAAATTAAGGGGAAGTATCCATATTCTGTTTAATTATTTTTAATAAATATTAAACAAAATGGGGATAAAATGATAATTAATTGATTTTCTGCGTTTTAGTTAAACTACATACTGGATAATAATTCCATGGTCTCTGAAAGAGACTGCATAATACGAATATGACCAGCAACTGGCCCTTTGTATTCCTGCATCATTTGACCTGTTAAAATAACAGGGATTTTAGTATTGATTTGAGACAATTGTTCCATGAACTTATTCATCTTAAATCCTTTTATGGGAGCTGTAATATGAGCATATAAATAATCCACTTTCTTATACTCTGTTAAATATTTAAGATCCACCAATGGAACATTGGTACCTAAATAATCTACATTGTACCCTTTTGACTTTAATAAAAAGTGAACAAAAAGTAATCCAATTTCATGATATTCTCCCTCTGGCATAAACAATACAACCAATTTTCCGGATGGATTCATTTTAGGTAATTTTTCAATGCCTAAAATAATTTTTTGTCTAATTAAATTGGATGCAAGGTGCTCCTGTGCTGGGTTTATGTGATTGGTAATCCATAAAACTCCTACTCTCTCTAAGAATGAAAATATGATTTCGGTGATGGTTTTTTCAATCCCTTTATTTGCAATATAATTGTCTAATTGTCTTTCAAAGGAAATCATGTCCAATGAGACCATGTCTTTAATTAAGGCATTTACCACACGCTCTTTTTCGGCATCCAACTGATTCAAACCAAGAATTTTCTCTTCCATCTCGGCAGCACTCATCTTGTCTATATGTGATATTTTGAACCCGTATTTATTTAAAAGAGATACGTTCAAAATTACCTTTAACTCTTCCCCAGAATAGGATCTGATATTGGTTTCGGTACGCTGCGGTTGTAAAAACTGATAGCGTTGCTCCCAAATACGAATAGTATGGGCTTTTATTCCAGAAATTTGCTCTAAATCCTTAATAGTATAAGATGACATACACCTAAAACAACATATAAGAGGAAAGGTTCAGTAAAAATTTACTTTTTTAAATTTCTCAAGTATTCACCATACCCACTTTTGGCATATTTATCGGCTAAAACTAGTAATTGTGCCTTATCTATAAAGCCCATGCGGTAGGCAACCTCTTCAATACAACCAATTTTTTGACTTTGGCGCTTTTCAATAACGCGCACAAACTCGCAAGCATCTGCCAAGGATTCAAAGGTACCTGTGTCTAGCCAAGCAGTTCCTCTATTCATAATACCTACTTGTAATTTTTTACGCTCCAAGTAAACTTTGTTCACATCTGTAATTTCATACTCACCTCTTGGTGATGCAGGAATATTTTTTGCGATTTCCACCACATCATTGTCGTAAAAATATAAACCAGGTACCGCATAATTTGATTTAGGCGCATTTGGTTTTTCTTCTAATGATAATGCATTATTATTTTCATCAAATTCCACCACACCATATCTTTCTGGATCATTTACTTCATATGCAAAGACCGCTGCCCCTTCTACATCGTTAAAAGATTGCACCAACTTACTAAAGCCGGCACCATAAAATATATTATCTCCCAATACTAAAGACACTTTATCCTTTCCAATAAAATCCGCACC
>CANHIR010000048.1 GCA_947461015.1 Bacteroidota bacterium
AATGAAACAAAGTTACTACAAAAAAAAATCCGCTCTCGATAGGAATCGGGAGCGGGATTATGTTGCGAGGGAAGGGATCGAACCTCCGACCTTCGGGTTATGAGCCCGACGAGCTACCGCTGCTCTACCTCGCGATGTTTGGACGGCAAAGATAGGGCTTAATTCTTTCTTAGCCAAGTTTATGATAGGTTATGTTGGACGTATTCGCCAAATAGGTGCAATTGTAAAAGCTTTACCATGAAAGGTACTTTCAGTTGAATAAAATCTTAAATTTGAACCCAAGGGCTTAATCCCTGCGCATCTTTCCCTATTTAAATTGATAATTTCAAAAGACTAAAAAAATATAATATGAAAAACCGAATCCTTTTCACTTTAGCATCTATTACACTTTTTCTTATTGCTGCGAATGCTCAAAATAAAACTTCAGTAAGTTTTGGTGGTGGATATTCAACTTATAAAGCAAGTGGTAACCCTAAAAATACTAGTGGTTTTGGACTTGACATTATAGCAAAAACCTCCTTATCTGAATCGGTGGAAGGTTTCGCACAAACCGGTTACAATGCCTATTTAAACAATGGCTTTAATGTTGCTTATATACCATTGTTAGTGGGTGTAAATATCAAACTAGATAATTTCAAACCCGGTATTGGTATTGGTTATGGAAGTTCAACTGCAGGAGGATCAAGCACTGGAGGTTTTACGGTGAGCCCGCAATTAACTTACCAATTAAGCAAGGTGGATTTAGTTTTACATTATTCTTCTACATCACTGCACACGGGTGGCACAGGCACTTGGAATATGTTTGGATTTAAAGTATTACACAAGATCTTTTAATATAGCTCCAAATTTAGTTAGTTTAAAATAAGGGAATTAATCTTTGTGTCTAATATTGGCACCCCCCGACTTATTGAATTCTTTATTGATGGGCTCGCCTTTAAAATTAATGTCGCTTGCACCAGAAGCATGTGCTTTTAAAGAAGTGGATACATTAATATTAGCGGAACTTGCTCCTGAGCAATTAACAGCCGCATTTTTTGAAGTAAATTCATACATTTTGGCATTACTGGCACCAGACAATTCAAGTGATACATTTTCAGCTTCCCCTTTTAATTGTAAGCTACTTGCACCTGATAAATCCACAGACAAAGCATTTGCTTTTAAGCTTCCATAATAATCAGAAGCGCCAGACATATAAACCGATAAAAAGTCTGCCTGAACATCCCCTTTAAAATCACTTGCTCCCGAAAGCTTTACCAATATTTTAGATGACACCATTTTATTAATCACATGAATATTTGAAGCCCCAGATCCAGTAAGTGCAATTAAGTCATGTACACTCACGTATGCTTTTAATTTATAGTTGCCCCATTTATTCCAATTTTTCCAACCTTTCGCATATTCCATCTTAATAAAAAGTGTTCCATCTTCAACATAGGTTTTGATACGGTCTCTGGTTTCATTATCATTAGCACTAACTGCAATTTGACATGATTCCCCTTGCGTTAGATATAAATCAATTGCGCTTGATACATTAATTGCAGTAAAATTACCAACCTGCCTAGCTTGCGCATTTTCGTCATATATTAAAGCAGATTGTTGTGCATTTGTTTGGGTAAACAAAAACATGGCACATAGTATTAGTATATTTTTCATAATTCTTTATTTATCGTAAAACGAAAATGACACCCTAAAGTTACAGTTGGTGAGTTAAATATTTGACATTAGTTTTGTACCGTCCTCGGGGTGCTTTAAAAAGCTGAGATAAAACCCGTTGAACCTGAACAGGGTAATGCCTGCGAAGGGAAGGTACCGCACCATTCGTGCACTTCTCAAAGCAACTTATTCCTGTTCCCATTTATTAATAGTTAAAAAATAAAAAATGACTAAGTTATTGGGAACAATCACCTTATTAATGCTGCTTGCTCCTGCGATAGCGCAGCAGCAAAAAAAGTACCCTTTAATAAAGGACAGTATTTTCAAATACCAAGACAGTGCGCGTAATTTACCTCCTTTAGAAGTGCGCGCTAACAGAGTAAGTGAAAGCAGCCCTTTTGCAAAAAGCAATATTACTGCCTTACAAATTGCTAAAATAAACTTTGCACAGGACCTCCCATTTCTAATTCAAAATACACCATCCATAGTGGCTAATTCAGATGCTGGTACTGGGGTTGGCTATACAGGTTTAAGAATCAGAGGATCCGATGCAACAAGAATAAATGTGACGCTGAATGGTATCCCCTACAATGACGCAGAAAGCATGGGCACCTACTTTGTAGACATGCCCGACATAAGTGCAAGTGCAAATAGTATTCAAATTCAAAGAGGGGTGGGTACTTCTACCAATGGCGCTAGTGCATTTGGGGCCACCATTAATATTGCAACAAATGATTACAGACCTGCAAAATACCTAACTTTTCAAAATACCCAAGGTTCTTTTAATACGCAAAAAAATAGTCTAGTATTTGGAACAGGTTTATTAAAAAATAGATTTACAATAGATGGCCGTTTAAGCAACATAAATAGTGATGGGTATATAGACAGAGCTAGTGCTGCATTAAAGTCCTATTTTCTGAGTGCCACTTACTGGGGAGATGCATCTTCTTTAAGATTTAATGTATTTTCAGGTATAGAGAAAACCTATCAGGCTTGGTACGGCGTGCCAGAGGATAGTTTAAAAACAAATAGAACCTATAACCCCGCCGGGACCGAAAAAGCAGGCAGCCCTTATGAAAATCAAACTGATAATTATACCCAAACACATTATCAATTATTTTATAATAAAACCATAAATGCAAACTTACAGTGGAGCACTGCCCTATTTTTAACCACAGGTCGCGGTTATTACGAAGAATACAAAGCAGACGTTACACTGAGTGACTATGGTTTAAATATTAATGCAAAAAATCCAGTAGACTTAGTTAGAAGAAGGTGGCTAGACAATCGTTTTTATGGTCAAATTGCCTCTTTAACTTATAAAAAAAATAAGGAGCAATTTATCCTAGGAGGTGGATGGAATAAATATGATGGATTACATTTTGGAGCGCTCCCAAGTAATAATCCCATTTTAGCAACTTTTGACTTTACTGATTTTAAATATTATAACAATAACGGCATAAAAAAAGAATACAATACTTATGCAAAATGGGAACATGCATTTAATGATAAACTAACCAGTTTTTTAGATCTTCAATTTAGACATGTTCAACATACCATGAATGGATTTGATGGGAATCCAGATTTAATAGTAGATAGAAAATTTGACTTCTTTAATCCAAAGGCTGGATTAAGCTATAAATCAAAAAATACCACCTACTATACCAGTATAGCTATTGCAAACAAAGAGCCAAATAGAGACGACTTTGAAACGGGCATATTACAACAACCTAAGCCTGAAAGACTATACGATTGGGAAACCGGATTTAACAATAGAGGAAATGTGTTTAACTGGGGCATGAATATATATTACATGAATTACAAAGACCAATTGGTACTTACTGGAAAAATAAACGATGTAGGCTCCTATACAAGAACCAATGTACCCAATAGCTATCGTGCAGGTATAGAATTAGAAGCTAGCTGGAAAATAAATGAACAGCTAATAAGTTCCGGTAACTTAACTTGGAGTAAAAACAAAATTGAACATTTCACGGAGTATTTTGATGACTATGATAATGGCGGTCAAGTAGCCATCCAACATCATAATACAGATATTACGCTTTCACCTAATGCTACAGCTATGCATCAACTTATCTACAAATATTCGGAGAATTTAAATGTAAGTTGGACAAGCAAATATGTTTCTAAACAATTCTTGGACAATACGCAAAATGATGCTAGAACCTTAAAGCCCTATTTTATAAACGATATTAATTTTGCCTATCAATTAGTAAAAAAGAAAAATTGGAATGCCTTATTGCAATTTTATACCATTAACTTATTGGATGTAAAATATGAACCAAATGGTTACACGTACAGCTATTTATACGGTGGCATTACAACAACTTCGAACAATTACTTCCCCATGGCAGGTAGAAATTACATGCTAAGTTTAAAAATAGATTTAAAATAAATGCGTTATGCCGAAATAAAAAAAAGGAGGACAAACCGTTCTCCTTTTTTTATAGATAATGTAAAAGATTATTAATAATGATCAAATAAAAAAGGGATGCTTATTTTTCTAATCCTTTTATGAATTTAATAAGCCCTTTAAAATAGGTTTGTTGATCGTCATACATTGACATATGAGAACCTTTTGCACAATATACATATTGACCATTTGGCACAAGCTTAGCAATTTCTTCCATTGCTTTTGGATCCATGGTATCAAACTCGCCGCCAATACTTAAAACGGGCACTTTGATTTTATATAAATCTGGTTTACGATCCCAATTTTTCAAACTAGCGTCGCCTACAATCCCAAACTCAGAAGGGCCTTGCATTTGTAAGTACAAAGGGTAATTCATTTTGGCAAATGCTCTTTTAACCGGATCAGGCCAAGTGGCAGGCGGCATTCTCAATACATGCTCTGGATAATAATTATCCTCAATTAATTTCAAGTATGCAGGATTGGTATAATCCCCTTTTGTTTCATAGGCCCTAATACTTGCTAATATTTCCTTTGGTAATTTTGGCGCCAATACATTGTTCGCATAGGCATTGTATTCTGGAACCGAAGGCACCATATTAGAGATTACTAAACCCTTTAAATTTTGCTGATACTTTAAAGCATATTCAGTTGCCAAAATGCCTCCCCATGAATGACCTAGTAATATAAAGTTAGAGGCATCCATATGCAATGCTTTTCTTACCGTTTCTACTTCTTCGACAAAACGGTCAATTGTCCATAAAGAAGCATCGTTAGGATTATCAGAATATGCGGAGCCCAATTGATCATAATAATAATATTCAAAACCTTCCTGAGGAAAGAAAGAATCAAAACATTCAAAATATTCATGTGTAGCACCCGGTCCACCATGCAATAACAATACTTTTATTTTTGGATTATTCCCTACACGCTTTGTCCAAACATTAAAAGTGCCTTTTGCTGTTTGAATAGGAATAACTTGAACACCACCAGACAACACATCCAATTTCCCTTTTGTACTATGATATTCGGAAACCAACTTATTACTTTGCGCAAGCAAAGTTTTGCCCATCGTGATACATAAAAATGTAATTAATAAAATCCCATGTACTATTTTCATAAAATTATTTTTTTTGTTCAACTAAATATTATCCAGGAAACTGCTCCTGCCAAGCCAACATCCCCCCCGATACATTTATTACATTTTTAAAACCAAAAGGCTCAAGCATTAAACAGGCTTGGCCGCTTCTATTCCCACTTCGACAATAAATGTAAACGGTTTCTTCTTTTAAATGTTCAATTTCATCTACTTGTAAAGACTGAATAAGCCCCAATGGCAAAAGTTGACCACCAATATTAAAAGCCGCATGTTCATGTGGCTCACGCACATCCACTAAATTAATTTTCTCCCCTGCATCTATTTTTGCTTTTAAGTCAGCAACTGTGATTGTTTGCATAATTATAATATTAAAATAAGGAATCTAATGAACGAACAGGTTCAGATAACCCAATATTTAAATGAATGGGTGTTCTTAAAGGAACCCTATTTTTCATTGGCAAATTTGTGACTGAATCTATTTTCAACATATATGGATTCGGATCTTGTGATAAAACATAAGCAGTAGCAGTATCTTGAATCATTTCCGATGAAGAGAAATTGCCAATGGTAAACCCTGCAGCTTCAATGATACTTTTGGCTGTTTCCACATTCATACCAAATACATCTGGCACTTCCATTAACACGCTCAAGGTGCCATCTCCAACTATTAAATTAATTACGGTGCCAGAAGCTATTTTTGATCCAGGCTCAATGTGCACCCCACTTAATAATTGATCTAAAATTACATTTGTGTTCCTATCTGGTTGGAAGGATGTTGTTCCAACCCTCAAACCTAATACTTTCAAATACGTAATAGCACTTTGTAAAGAAAAGCCAACTAAATTAGGCATTTCAATTTGAGGTGCTAGTACCCTATTAATGGTTAAATAAATAGTTCTTCCTTGTTTAACCACTTCATCAGGGTCGGGACTTTGTCTTAATACCGCATCACGAGCAAGAGAGTCTACATAAATTGAATCTTGTACGACAACATTAAACCCCAATGCGGCTAAATTGTGTTTTGCAGTATTTATATCAAGCCCTACAACATTAGGCACTTTTTCTGTTTTACCATTACCCGTTATTAATCCTAATGAAAAGAAAAGCAAAATAAAAACAAGCAAAAGCGCTCCAATGCCAACAAGTACATTCACCCACAAAGGTTTTTTTAATAATTTTTGAATGACTCCCATGTACTGCTTTTAATATTAATTATTATTGGAAATTGCATCTTCCACTAAAGTAGCATAAAATTCGCTTAAACTCCAACCCATCGCCTTTACTTGTTGGGGGATTACACTTGCTTCACTCTGACCAGGCACTGTATTTACTTCCAGCATGTAAGCTTTTTTGGCAGCTTCGTCATAGATAAAATCCACCCTGACAACTCCACGGCAATTTAAAGTGGCATACACTTTTTTTGCTGCAGCAGTCAACTCTTTAAACATCGTTTCAGAAATTTGGGCAGGCGTAATTTCCTGACTCTTTCCTTGATATTTTGCTTCAAAATCAAAGAACTCATTTTCGGTTGTAATTTCTGTAATTGGCAAAACCGTTAAATCCCCTTTAGATTTAAAAACGCCAATAGTAAATTCTCTCCCACTTATAAATTCTTCAACCAATACTTGACTATCCTCTTTAAAAGCTTTTTCCAAAGCTGGCGCTAATGCTTTAACATCATTCACTTTACTAATACCTAAACTACTTCCTCCATTATTTGGCTTCACAAATACAGGTAATTTTAATTGTGCTAGTATTTCGTCTGAAGACATAGGTGAGGAAGCAAATAAATGCAAGGACTTTGCAACATTTACACCACCAAAACCGGCAACTGCAACAGTATACCTTTTATTAAAAGTTAATGCAGACGTCGCTGTGTCGCAACTTGTATAAGGCAAACCAATCATGTCAAAATACCCTTGTAGTTTTCCGTCCTCCCCAGGTGTGCCATGTATACACATAAGTGCAACGTCAAAGGTAATTTTCTCTCCCCCTTCCTCTATGCTAAAATCTGCTTTATTCACTGCCACTTCTTCTCCCAAAATATTTTCATACCACCAACCAGTTGGGTGAATATCAATTAAGAATACATCATACACATTTTTGTCCAATGCATTCATTACGGTCTTAGCACTTTTATAGCTAATCTGCGCTTCTGAGCTTAAACCACCTGTAACCAAGGCTACTCTCTTTTTCATCATCATTTTTTATATCATAAATATAAGAAATAAAAAAAGGGAAAAACTTCCCTTTTTTTATTTTCGTACTAAGCGTGTAGTTTATCTTTTTTCGCCAGTAATGCGTCAACCGTTTCTTGGTATAACTCATCATGTACGCAACAGTCAACAGGACAAACTGCAGCACATTGAGGTTCCTCATGGAAACCTTGACATTCGGTACACTTATTGGCAGTAATATAGTAGGTATCTGATGCAATGGGAGCAATACGTGCATTCGCATCAACAGCTGTTCCATCTAACAAATTAAAACTTCCTTTTACTGTTGTACCGTCAGCCATTGCCCACTCCACACCACCTTCATAGATAGCATTGTTAGGACATTCTGGCTCACAAGCCCCACAGTTAATACATTCGTCGGTAATTTTCAGTGCCATAAAAAAAATTTAGTAATTAGTAACGTACTTTTGTATTACAAATATAAAGAACTGACATGAACATTCAAGCAAGAATTGACGCTTTTTTTACCCTTGGAGCTAGCTATTTAAATGAGGAAAACCAGGGTTTTATAGAGGCAAAATGGAAGGCAAATAATCAAAATGCTTGGTTTTTATCCGAGTTTATTAATCAAGCGGCCAAACAAATTGTTGACCAATACTTAGGCTTTGATGCATTAACAAACTGGATTCAGTCATACCCTAGTATTTCAAATTCCTCCACAAATAAAAAAATAGGGATTGTGATGGCTGGGAATATCCCCATGGTTGGCTTTCACGATTTATTAGCGGTACTAATTGCTGGTCATACAGCAGTTGTAAAACTATCTTCAAAGGATACGGTACTCATGCAATATATCATTGATTCACTAAAACAAATAAACCCCGATTTCGAAAATTTAATTATTGTCCAAGAGCAACTAAAAAACTGTGACGCATATATTGCAACCGGTAGTAATAATTCAGGGTCTTATTTTGATCAGTATTTTGGCAAGTACCCCAATATTATAAGAAGGAATAAAACTTCTGTTGCAATTTTGGATGGGACAGAAACAACTCAAGAACTTAATTTGTTAGCAGATGACATGATGTTGTATTTTGGAATGGGCTGCAGAAATGTAACGCAAGTATGGGTCCCAGCACAATATGATTTTATCCCATTAATTGAAGCGTTAAAAAGATATTCCTATTTGGCTGACCAGCATAAATTTAAACACAACTATGATTATCAACTGGCATTATTACTAATGAATAGGGAGTTTTTTATGGATGCTGGTGGAATTTTATTAAGTGAAAACCCATCTCCATTTTCCGCCATTTCTCAAATTCATTACCAGTTTTATAACGCAGGTGAAACCCCAAATTTGAACACCGTTGATATTCAATGTATAGTAGGCCGTCAGGGTTTGCCTTTTGGTAGTTTACAGCAACCCAGCCTTTCACAATACGCCGATGGCATTGATACCCTTTTATTTTTATCAAATATTTAGTGAATAAGATACAAAAATTCACAAAAAACGAATATTTTCGTAAATCTTTTGTTAAACCACCATTTACCATTTGTGACATTCTAACATCTTTATTATTTTGCAATACAGTTGGCATAGAATTTGTAAAAAATAAAAAAAACCTCAAACTTAAAACAATATGAAAATCAATTACAAGAATGTGTTGGCCATGATTGGCGTAAGTGTTTGTACTAGCTTAGTATGCTTTTGGGGCTTCTCTAAATGGACCAAGTCAAATACCGTTGATTCATTTGGCCAAATGCCTGCAAATTATGCGAGTTTTGTGAATGGTGCAGTTCCAACTGCCTCTACCGATTTTACATTGGCAGCTACTGCTGCATCACCTGCAGTAGTGCATATAAAAACAAAGACCAATGCAAAGAAAATTGAAAATGGAAATATGCAAAGACAAAGAAATCCATTTTTTGATTTTTTTGGGGATGACGGCTTAGGTGATTATTTTGGTGGGCCTAGAATGATGCCTGAACAAAGAGCAAGCGGAAGCGGGGTATTAATTACTGCAGATGGATACATAGTAACAAACAATCACGTTATTAGTGGTGCCGATGAAATAACGGTAACCCTTACAAATAAAAAAGTATATAAGGCAAAAGTGATAGGTGCCGATCCAAATAGTGATATTGCGGTAATTAAAATTGAAGAGAGCAGCTTACCCTACTTAGTGTATGGAAATAGTGATGACGTGAAATTAGGACAATGGGTACTCGCAATTGGCTACCCATTAACTTTAGATGTAACCATTACAGCAGGCATTATTAGTGCGAAAAATAGGAGTATCGATATAAATTCAAGACAAGGAGATAAACCCATTGAATCATTTTTACAAACCGACGCCGCAGTAAATCAAGGAAATAGCGGTGGCGCCTTGGTAAATATTAATGGAGAATTAGTGGGTATCAACTCTGCAATCATGTCACCAACGGGTTCCTATGCTGGATATTCTTACGCCGTTCCTGTCAATATTGTAAAAAAAGTAGTTACTGATATTGTTAAATTCGGCACTGTTCAAAGAGCCTACTTAGGAGTATCTATGGCACCCGAGGAACTTACTGAAGAACAAATTAAAAAATTCGAATCAGATTTAAATATAAAATACAAAGTTGGAGAAGGTGTTTTAGTAACGAATGTATTAGAAGGTGGATCTGCAGAAGCGGCAGGTGTTAAATCTGGAGATGTGATAACAAAATTCAATGGCACAGTTGTTAAAAGCTCACCGGAATTACAAGAACAAGTTTCAAAATACAAACCAGGTGATAAAATTATTTTAACAGTAAAAAGAAATGACAAAGAAATTGCAATCAATGTTGTACTAAAATCTAAATTAGGCAATACAGACATTGCAAAAAATAGCAAATCAGCAACTAAACTTGGAGGGAAGTTAGAAACCCTAGATAAAGCAACCGCTGAGAAAAATGATATTAAAGGTGGTGTAATTATAAAAGAAGTTGGAACGGGAATCCTTGGTAAAAGCAGAATTGAAAAGGGTTTCGTCATTACAAGTGTTAATGAAGAAGAAGTGAGCAATGTTGAAGAATTCTACGAGGCAATAAACAAAGCAAGCGGGTCAGTTAAAATAGGTGGATTTTATCCAGGCTATTATGGCACTTATGCATTTATAATCAATTTGTAAAACTTACATAAATAAAAAAAAAGCCACCTCATTGGTGGCTTTTTTTTATTTCATTTTCTGCCATAAAGCCTCTTTTTCCATTAGGCTCATTTGAGCAAGATCAAATCCATTTTCATTGGCATAGGCTTCCATTAATTCAAAGCGATGCTTAAACTTCTTATTGGTCTTTTCTAAAGCTGTTTCGGGATCTATATTTAAGAAACGAGCATAATTAATTAAACTAAACAAAACATCGCCAAATTCTTGTTCCATTTTCTCCTGGTTATTGGCCACTATTTCTGCTTTTAACTCCCCTATCTCTTCCTCCACCTTATCCCATACCTGTTCTTTATTTTCCCATTCAAATCCTACATGCTTTACTTTTTCTTGTATACGCAATGCTTTTACCATAGACGGCAAACTATTGGGCACCCCACTTAAAATAGTTTTAGTTCCTTTCCCTTCTTGTAACTTTAATTGTTCCCAATTTCTTTTTACGTCATCTTCATTTTCCACCTTTACATCTCCATAAATATGTGGATGTCTGTGTATTAATTTTTTTGCAATGCCTTCCATTACTTCATCCAATGTAAACTTGCTTTGTTCATTACCAATTTTTGCATAAAATAAAATATGCAACATAATATCACCCAATTCTTCTTTAATGCCATCCCAGTCTTCTTCCACAATCGCATCTACCAATTCATACAACTCTTCAATCGTGTTGCTTCTTAAGCTATGAATAGTTTGTTTTTTATCCCATGGGCATTGTTCACGAAGGGTATCCATGATTTCCACCAATGCTAAAAACCTTTGAGATATGAGTGATTTATTCATAGTAGATAATTAATTGGCGCTAAGATAAGAAAGGAATTGGGTCTGCCGACTCATTTCATTCGCCGACTTCCTCAATATTGGGTCTTACCCAAAGCCTTTCAATTAACTTTTATTCGGGACTGCCGACTCATTGCATTCGTCGTCTTCCTCGATATTGGGTCTTACCCAAAGCCTTTACAACAACAAACTTCGTTTGCTGTTGCGCTTTTTTTATGCTCGCCCACTCATTCAAGCAAGCTTGATTCGCGGTCTTGCATAAAAAAAGCCTCTCACTTTCGTGAGAGGCTTTGTGCCCCAGGCGGGAATCGAACCCGCACGGGCGTTGCGGCCCACAGGATTTTCTTACTACTATGGTTTTCACCACCCTAC
>CANHIR010000049.1 GCA_947461015.1 Bacteroidota bacterium
AAAAATAATTTACAAGTTATTGAAGAAAAAGGGTTGCAATTAATTTGGCAAACCGGAAAGACAAATGAAAATATTTATGCAGCTGCTGCAGAAAATTTTTCAAATGTTTATGTAAGTGCATTTATCGATGATATGAGTGCAGCCTATACAGCAGCAGATTTTATAGTGAGTAGATCGGGCGCCATGGCGGTTGCGGAAATATGTGTTGCTAAAAAGCCAGCTTTGTTCGTGCCTTATCCTCTTGCTGCAGAAGATCACCAAACATTTAATGCGATGTCTTTAGTAAAAGAAGGAGCTGCGTGTATTGTCTCAGATAAAGAAGTGAATGAAAAATTAATTTCGACCATTTTAGAGGTGATTAGCGATGATAAAAAAATGGAGCAAATGCAATTAAAAATAGCATCCTTTGTTTTATTAAATGCGGATCAGGTTATTGCAAGTGAAATTATTAATCAAGTTGAAAATGCTAAATCCTAATTAATATATAAAAATGAATCCATTAACAAATAGTAAGCGAATTTATTTTATAGGCATTGGTGGTATTGGCATGAGTGCATTGGCAAGATATTTCAATACACAAGGTGTGGTAGTTTCCGGTTATGATAAAACGCCTACAACTTTGACGGATGATTTAGAAAAAGAAGGAATTCAAATCCATTTTGAAGACGATTTATCCAAAATAGACAAAGAGGCTACTGTTATTGTATATACACCGGCAATTCCGGCTGACCACAAAGAACTAAATTTTTATAAAGACAATGGCTACTTGGTTGTAAAAAGAAGCGACGTGCTTAATTGGATTACAGAAAATGCATTTACCATTGCCATTGCAGGCACACATGGTAAAACAACAACCACTTCAATGACAGCACATATTCTTCGTCATACTGGCTATGGCTGTAATGCTTTTTTAGGTGGGATTGCGTCCAATTATAATACTAATTTTTGGAGTCATGAAAACAATACGGTGGTTGTGGAGGCAGATGAGTATGATAGAAGCTTTTTAAAATTAGCACCAAATATTGCAGTAGTCACAGCAGTAGATCCGGATCATTTAGACATTTATGGAACTGCCGAAGAAGTACTCAAAGCGTTTGGGCAATTCACTGATAAAATAAAGCAAGGTGGCACCCTTATTCAAAAAATGGGGACTGAATTTAATGTCGATAAGTCTAATAAAACTGTATTTTCTTATGGATACGACAAGGCAGCAGCATCTTTTCATACCGTTAATTTAAAAGTGGTAGAGGGTTCTTATATTTTTGATTTTGTTCATCCACTTGGAATCATGAAGGATGTTGTATTAAATATGGGCGGCTTGCACAATGTAGAAAATGCAACAGCAGCAATTGCTATTGCATTGACATTAAACATTGAAGAACAAAAAATTAAAGAAGCGGTTGCGGCATTCAAGGGAGTTAAAAGACGTTTTGAGTATAAAGTAAAAACTGCAAATAAAGTTTTGATTGATGATTACGCACATCACCCTGAAGAGTTGAATGCATTAATAAGTGGGGTAAGAAGTTTATATCCAAGGGAAAAAATGGTTCTTGTTTTTCAGCCACACTTATACAGTAGAACGCAGGATCAAGCTAAAGGCTTTATAGAAGTACTTGATAAAGCAGACGAGGTAATATTATTGCCTATCTATCCTGCTAGGGAATTGCCCATAGAGGGCGTTACCAGTGAAATGTTGTTAAATGGCATGAAATTAAACAATAAAAGAGTGATGACTAAGGAGGCATTAATAGAATGGGCAAGTGCTACTTCAGATAAATTAATTGTTATGGCCGGGGCGGGAGATATTGATGTTTGTATTAATAAAATCCAAGATCTACTTACAAAATAACCATGAAGCACTGGAAAAAAATATTAGGATGGATTTTGTGGTCACTTGCTGCAATAGCGTTTGTCGTTTTATTTGTATTGGCATGGCGTGCAAAATCGGCAAAAAAGTGTAGCGCTATACAAATAGAGTTGGCTGGTAAAACTACTGGTTACTTATTCATGGACGAGAAAGAAATTATTAAATTGGTCAATGACCAAGGTGCAAGAGTAGGCACTCCAGTAAGTGATATAAATTTATATGCAATAGAGCAAGCATTATTAGCAACTAAGTGGGTTGAGAAAACTAAAATTTACCTAGACAATCAACAGCAACTTAATATTCAAATTGAACAAAGAATTCCAATTGCTAGAGTTTTTACAGCATCCGGAAATTCTTTTTATATAGATAAAGTTGCTCAAAAATTACCACTTAAGAACTTGTCAGTGATGCGTTTGCCAGTATTTACGGGATTTCCATCTGATCAAGACCGGATGTCAAAGCCGGATAGTATTTTGTTGCAGCATATACAGCGTTTTGCATCCATTATTCAAAAAGACAGTTTTTTCTTGGCACAAATTGCTCAAATAAATATTGCTCAAAATGGTGATTTTGAAATGATACCAACCATTGGTGATCATACGGTCTTGATAGGAAAGGCAGAGCATTTGGAAGATAAACTAAACAGACTTTATACTTTTTATAAAAAAGTGTTGGTTCCTTCGGGGTTGAATGCATATGCAGTATTGGATGTAAGATTTGACCATCAGGTGGTTGCCCTTAAAAAGGGGATGCAGCCCATTGACCACAATGCTTTACCACCTCCAACTTTGAATGTGGATACTCCTATCAATTCAGCAGTATTAGTGGATACCAGTAAAAGTGGGATTATGGTAACGAAACCGACAACCCCCTCCAAAAAATCAGATACCCTTCCTAAAAAACCTATCGTGAAAGTGGAAAAAGCAAAAGAGGAAAAGCCAATTAAACAAAAACAAAGTAGTCAAGAAAACAATAAACCAAAGGTAAAAACGTTAAACAATACGAAGCCAACTCCTAGGGCCATCTTACCCAAGAAAGTAGCTTCAGACAACAACAAAACAACTAAGAAAACAACTAAAAAACTATAAAAATGAGTCAAAACAAATCGCCAATCATTGTAGGCTTAGATATTGGTACTACTAAAATTGCAGCTATTGCAGGTCGTAAAAATGAATTTGGAAAATTAGAGATCCTTGGATTTGGACGTGCCAATAGCAATGGGGTTCAACATGGACAGGTTTTAAACATTGACCAAACCATAAGAGCTATTCACCAGGCATTGGAAAATTGTAGAAATAGTAACCCTGAATTAGAAATCAAAGAGGTTTATGTGGGAATTGCGGGTCATCATATTAAGAGTTTACAAACGCGGGGAGATATTGTAAGACAGGATCCAGAAATTGAAATAGATCCTACTGAGATTGAGCAATTGATCAATAACCAAAGAAAGACATTTATTCCTGCTGGAGATCAAATCATTGATGTAATTCCACAAGAATTTTATGTGGACAATAATACAAATATAAAAGAACCAGTTGGGGTAAATGGTGTAAAAGTGGGTGCTAACTTTTTAATTTTGACTGGGGATAGAAATGCAATTAGAAACATTAATCGTTCGGTAGAAAGAAGTGGGTTAACGACCAAAGATTTAGTATTGCAACCGTTGGCTTCTTCTAGTGCTGTTATGAGTGATATTGATTTAGAAGCGGGTGTAGCCATTTTAGATATTGGGGGTGGTACCAGTGATCTTGCCGTATTTTATGATGGCATTTTAAAACATACTGCTGTTATTCCTTTTGGCGGCGAAAACATCACACATGACATTCGATTAGGATTAGGTGTGTTAAAAAGTCAGGCGGAAGCTATGAAAGTGCAATTTGGTAGTGCTTTGTCAACAGAGGCAAATGCAAATGCGTATGTTACCATACCAGGTTTAAGAGGAATGCCAGCAAAAGAAATAAGTGTAAAAAATCTTGCAAGTATCATTCAAGCAAGAATGAGCGAAATATTAGATTTTGTGACCTATCATTTAAAACAAGTGGGATTAGACAGTCGCTTGCTAAATGGAGGTATCATTTTAACTGGCGGTGGGTCTCAACTAAAACACTTAATACAATTAACAGAGTACATAACTGGTTTGAATGCAAGAATTGGGATTCCTAATGAGCATTTAGCACCAAACCATATTGATGAACTTAAAAAACCTATGTATTCAACTTGTATTGGTTTAATATTAAAGGGATATAATGATTTTGAAAGAAAAAACAAGGAATTCCCTGAAAGCTTCCAACAATTAGAGGTGCCTTCCTCTTTAAAATTGGACAAAACAGCAATTGAAGACATCATCAACAAAGCGGTCAACAAAAAAGAAGAAGAAGAGGTAAAGGAAGAAGAAGTAACTGCTGAGGTTGATGAGAAAACAATGGGAAAAAGATTGGGTTTCTGGGATCGTTTCAAATCAAATTTGATAGAGATTTTCGCAGAAAACGAAGACAAACCATTCCAACAATAATTACCCACATTATGGTTATAAATATCTACTTAAGATTTTATAAATAGATTAATTTCGAAACACTAACTACCTACTAACTAACCCATTTAAAAAACAAAAAGAATGATTCAATTTGACTTACCAAAGCAAAAATCATCCATCATCAAGGTCCTAGGCGTTGGTGGCGGCGGTAGCAATGCCGTTAATTTCATGTTTCAGCAAGATATTGAAGGTGTTGATTTTATCATCTGCAACACAGATTCAAAAGCAATTGAGCAAAGCCCTGTTCCCAATAAAATTCAGTTAGGTCCCCATTTAACCCAAGGTTTAGGTGCTGGAGCAGATCCTTCTGTGGGAAAATTGGCTACTGAAGAGTCTTTGGAAGAAATAAAGAAAATATTAGAAGTTAATACCAAAATGGCTTTCATCACCGTTGGTATGGGTGGGGGTACAGGTACTGGGGGTGCTCCAATTATTGCAAAAATTTGTAAAGATTTAGGCATTCTAACGGTAGGGATTGTAACCACTCCTTTTGGATTTGAGGGCCCTCGTCGTCAAAAACAAGCAGAAGAGGGTATCAACCAATTAAAGCCTTTAGTAGATACTTTATTGGTGATTTCGAACGACAAATTGCGTGTTCAATATGGCAATTTAAAAATGAAAGAAGCTTTTACCAAAGCGGACAATGTTTTGGCAACTGCAGCAAAATGTATCACAGATGTAATTAATAGCCGTGGTCATATTATTGTGGATTTTGCAGACGTTTGTACTGTTATGAAAAACGGAGGCGTGGCTATTTTAGGAAAGGCCGAAGTAGAAGGAGAAAACAGAGCACAAAGAGCTATTGAAGAAGCCTTAAATTCTCCATTATTGAATGACAATGATATTAAAGGTGCTAAGTGGATTTTATTAAATATAAATAGTGCCGAAGGTGATTTTGAATGTAGCATGGATGAATTAGAAACCATTAGCAATATTTTAAGAGAACGTACAGGAGAACATAGCGATGTAATTATGGGAAGTGGCTATGATGATACTTTAGGTGAAAAAATTGGCATTACTTTAATTGCAACTGGATTTGAAGGTAAGGATCCGTTTAAAAAAGATGAACCAAAAAAAGCGGAGGCCCCTCTTGAGGAAAAAATTGTCATGACATTAGCAGCTGAAACTTCTGAATTAGAAGTGCCAAGCAGCGACGAGGAGCCTATACAAAATGCATTAGCGCATGACAATGAAGCGGAAGTTGAAAACCACTTTATTTTAGACATTTCAAGTGAAGCCCCTGTAACCTATAGTTTTGATGTAGTTGAACCAGAAAACACATTCGATGCAAGCCAAGAGGCAGCTGAATTTGCTGAGTTAACCATCGCGTCTGCAATGATCATTGAGGAGAGCAACGCGTCAGCGTTTGATGCAGATGAACAATTAAATGATGAAGCCGAAGAAGAAAATGCGTTAAATGTAAGTGAAGAAGTTATCCTGTTTGATGCTGGTGAAGAGGTGCAAGCTAAAGAAGAGGTTTTTGAATTAAACATGAATCAAGAGCCTACTGTAGATTATGGTAACCCCTTTGTTTTAAATAAGCCTACCAATATTTATGTGGACGAGCTTACACCTGTTGAAACAGAAAACATAATGGAGGTGGAGCAACCATTGCCAAATGCTGAACCTTTGGCTGAAACAATAAGTACATATGTTGAAGTGCCTGTTGAAGATAATTTTCAAACTTCATTTAGGGTTGCAGAAGAACAGGAAGAAGTGATGCAATTGGTGGTTCGTGAACAAACCAATATCAATAATGATGGAAGAAAGTCAAATATCCAAAACGTTGATATGCCAATAGACGATTCTGAAGAACAAAGAAGAAAAGTGCGTGAGCGTATTCAAAAGTTAAGAAACTTATCTTTTAATATAGGCAATGGAAATGATCCAAGTGCTGAATTTGACGAAGTACCTGCTTATGTAAGACGCAATATGGACATGTTTGGCAACACACTGGCTTCTGTAGAAAATTATTACAGCAAGTATACAGTTGAGCAAGACGAAAATAATAAAACTCAAATATCTTCCATCAATACTTTTCTAGATGGTAACAAGCCAGATTAAACTAGTTTTTATAGTACAGTTGATTTAGTTGTAACCCCCGCCGTAAGGCGGGGGTTTTTATTTAGATTGTAGATTATGAGCCCTCTTATTTTTTGAATTTAAGAGGGTTCATAATTTCTCACCCCCGCCGTAAGGCGGGGGTTTTTATTTAGATTGTAAATTATGATTCCGCTTTAGCGTATTGTTTTTGGCTACCTTTGCATTATGCAAACAGTATTAATCACTGGCGGAACTGGCATGGTAGGTCAAGCACTAACCAATTATCTAATTGATAAAGGATATGAAGTAATCATATTAACAAGGTCAGATAAAAAGTCTTCGCGTTTGCAATTGAGTTTTGCAAAATGGGATATTGAAAAACAATACATTGACCCTGCTGCATTACAAAAAGCGGATATCATTGTGCATTTGGCAGGAGAGAGTGTGGCAACAAAACGTTGGACAACAAAAAGAAAGCAAGAAATTATTGATAGTAGGGTGCAGTCAGGTGCTTTATTAGTGAAGGCATTAAAAGAAAATACCCATAAAGTTAAAACAGTGATTTCAGCTTCTGCTATTGGATGGTATGGACCTGATACGCCCACTTCAACTGAAAATGGATTTATAGAAACCGATCCGTTTGATCCTTCCTATTTAGGTAGTACTTGCAAACAATGGGAGGAGAGTGTGCAAGCAATAAATGAATTAGGTATTAGATTGGTGACATTTAGAATAGGCATTGTGTTTAATAAAAGAGGTGGCGCTTTGGCTGAATTTATCAAGCCCGCTAAATTTGGTGTGGCAACTATATTGGGATCTGGTACACAAATAGTAAGCTGGGTGCACCAACAGGATTTATGTAAAATGATTGTATTTGCTGCTGAAAACGAATCAATCAATGGGGTATACAATGCAGTATCGCCAGCGCCAGTAAATAATAAAGATTTAGTAACCGCAATTGCTTCAAAAATGTGCAAATATCATATTACGCTAAAAGTGCCTGAGTTTATGTTGAAAATAATCTTAGGCGAAATGAGCATTGAAGTATTAAAAAGTGCCAATGTATCCTGTAAAAAAATACAAGCAGCTGGCTTTGAATTTGAATATCCAACATTGGATGCTGCTTTAATCCAATTGTTATCATCCAGTTCAAAAAAGTGAACCCATTGAATTTTAGTTTCGAATAGGACGGCCGGAAGTAATCACCGATTGTATTCTTTCTAAAGTTTTCTTTTCCCCGCAAAGGCTTAAGAATGCTTCTCTTTCTAAATCCAACAGGTATTGTTCGTTTACAAGGGTTGCTTCACTTAAATCGCCGCCACACATTACGAAAGCTAATTTTTTAGCAACTAATTTATCATGATCGGTTGCATAACCACCGCGCCACATGGCATTGATACCTGCGTATAGTGCACCTAATGCGGATTTCCCCAATACTTTAATATCGGTTCTTTGTTGTGCTTGTGTATAACCTGCATTGTGTAAATTCAATACCTGTTCTTTTGCTTTTGCAATACGACGTGACTGATTTAAGACAATATGGTCAATACCTTTTCTAAAGATGCCCATGTCCATTGCTTCCTGTGCTGAAGTGGCCACTTTAGCAGTTGCAATATGTAAGAATCTATTTTTTAAGGTAATGGTGTCTGGTTCATCAATATGCATTTCATCGGAGGCCCTTAATACAAATTCTTTCGTGCCACCACCGCCAGGTATAACGCCAATGCCTAGTTCTACAAGTCCAACATAGGTTTCCGCAGCCGCAGCAATGGTGTCGGCATGTAAATTCATTTCACAGCCACCTCCCAATGTTAATCCATGCGGAGCAATACCTACTGGTATAGAAGAGTAGCGCACACGCATCATGGTGTTTTGAAAAGTACGAATGGCCATGTCCAATTCTTCATAATCTTGTTCAATAGCCAACATAAATATCATTCCTACATTTGCGCCTGCACTAAATAAATTGCCTTCATTGGCAATCACCAACCCATTGCATTTTTCTTCGGCAATGGCGATTGATTTATGTAAGCCTTCCAATACTTCGCCACCAATGCTATTCATTTTAGTGTTCCAACTAAATCCTGCAACCCCGTCTCCAATGTCCACTAAATTGCAAGCAACATTTTTCCAAATGGTTTTTTCTTTTAGGTCCGATAAAATAATAAAGGACTCGGTACCAGGTATTAATTTATATGTTTCTGTAACTACATCATAATAATAACGCTTGCCATCTTTTATTTGATAAAAAGTATTTCCTTTGCTTGCCATGTTTTCCACCCAAGGTGCTATTGTAATACCCGCGGCCTTCATATCAGCAATAGCTGCACTCACTCCCAAGGCATCCCAACTTTCAAAAGCACCTATTTCCCATCCAAAACCTGCTTTTAAAGCATCATCCAAACGGTATAATTCATCACTAATTTCAGGAATACGGAAGCTAATATAAGAGAACAATGCATGGTGAAATGCACGCACAAATTCAGCAGCCTTATCTTTACCTGCGTATAAAACTTTTAAACGTTCAGTTAGGCTTTCAATGGCTTTGGCAGCAGCAATGGATGCGAACTTTGGTTTATTGCGTGGCTCGTATTCAAAGCTTTTTAAATTAAGCGTCAAAATTTCTTTGCTGGTTGCTGTTTTTACTTTTTTAAAAAATCCTTGACCTGTTTTATCCCCCAACCAATTATTTTCTACCATTTTTTCCAACCAAGTTGGTAAGGTAAAAGTATTTTTTGCTTCATCGTTGGGACAATTGTCTGCAACTCCTTTGGCAACTTTCACTAAAGTGTCAATACCTACTACATCGGCTGTTCTAAATGTAGCAGATTTGGGGCGCCCCATAATGGGACCTGTTAAAGATTCAATTTCGTCAATGGTCATTTCCAATTTTTCCATGATATGCACCACGCTCATCATGCTAAAAACCCCTACACGATTGGCTATAAAAGCAGGCGTGTCTTTACATAATACGGTGGTTTTACCCAAATACACATCGCCGTAATGCATAAAGAAATCCACCACACTAGGATCTGTTTGTGTAGTAGGAATAATCTCTAATAAACGTAAATATCTTGGTGGATTAAAAAAGTGCGTTCCGCAAAAATGTTTTTGAAAATCTTCGGAGCGACCAGCAGCCATTAAATGAATTGGAATACCCGAAGTATTTGAGCTTACCAATGTTCCTGGTTTTCTATATTTTTCTACCTCGTCGTAAATTAATTTTTTAATATCTAATCTTTCCACCACTACTTCTATGATCCAATCGGCAGTTCCAATTTTGGAAATGTCATCCGTAAAATTTCCTGTTGTAATTAATTTTGCAGCAGCGCTTGAATAAAGTGGAGAGGGGTTTGATTTTACCGAAGCAGTAAAAGAATCGTCCACTAATTTGTTACGTTCTTTTTTATTCTCAGACGCCTCCGTTCCAGGCGTTAATCTATCTAATAATAACACTTTAACTCCTACACCTGCAAAGTGACATGCAATTCTGGAGCCCATTACACCACTACCAAGTATCACTACATTTTTTATAGAACGTTGCATAATATTCGTATTTGTGTAAAATTAGTTAGTTATGCAACTAATTTCAAAAAAACTTTTCAAAATTTGGGACATAATTTGAGATTTTGCCATTGATTGCCCCCCATAACCTTTTAACAAAACCTACTTGGGGGTTACAAGGATTGCCCTACATTTGTAATATGCAAGTTGATCATGAATTAGTAAGCCATTTGGCACATTTGTCCAAGTTGAATGTGGCTCCTGAAAAAATGGACAAATTGGTTGCCGATATGCAGGATTTAGTTGTTTTTGTAGAACAATTAAATGGTTTGGATACAAGTGGAACATCTCCTTTAATGCATATGGGTGATGCAGTAAATGTATTAAGAGCAGATAAAAGGGAAGGGTCAATTAGCAGAGAAAAAGCTTTGTCCAATGCACCAGATACAGACGGTGTATTTTTTAAAGTACCTAAAGTAATTAATAAATAATTTTTTATGTCATCGGTTATTCAATTAAGAGATATTCAAAAAAGCTACTTTATGGCCAGCCAAGCCATTCCTGTTTTAAAGGGAATTGATTTGGATATTAACCGTAATGAGTATGTTGCTTTAATGGGACCTTCTGGTAGTGGAAAGAGTACGCTCATGAATATTTTGGGATGTTTGGATTCTCCTACAAGTGGCATGTATAATTTAAATGGGCATGATGTTAGTAAGATGACCGATGATGAATTAGCGGGCATAAGAAATATTGAAATTGGTTTCGTATTTCAACAATTTAATTTACTGCCAAGACTTTCTGCAGCCGAAAACGTAGCACTCCCATTGGTGTATGCAGGTGTTTCTAAAAAAGATAGAATTGATAGAGCCATGGTTGCTTTGGAGAAAGTAGGATTGGCAGATAGAAGTCATCATAAATCCAATGAATTGAGTGGTGGACAAATTCAACGTGTTGCCATTGCTCGTGCCTTGGTAAACAATCCTTCTATTTTATTAGCGGATGAGCCCACAGGAAACTTGGATTCTAAAACTTCGGTAGAGGTAATGGAATTGTTTGGTAAAATTCAAGCTGCAGGTAATACGGTTGTGTTGGTTACCCACGAAGAAGATATTGCGCAATATGCACATAGAGTGGTTCGTTTAAGGGATGGTTTAATTGAAACGGATACCTTGAATGGAAACCATAAATAAGCCAAAAGCAAAATAAAAGTAAATAACTAGTGAATAAGAAGCCTCCTTTTGGGGGCTTTTTTCATGTCTGAGTGAACTTTATTTTATTAGTTTTGTTCCTATATACAAGCAAGCAAAAACAGCACATGAAAATTTATACAAAGGCGGGTGATTTAGGTAAAACATCGTTAATAGGTGGTACTAGGGTACCCAAAAGTCATATCCGAATTGAATC
>CANHIR010000050.1 GCA_947461015.1 Bacteroidota bacterium
AGCAAGTATACTTCAATTTATCAATTATTCATTTGATGAAAAGGATGAAGGTGTGGATCAACCCATTGGCAGTAATTTAAGGCAAGTAGATGGAAGAATTAGTATTGCTACGAAAGAACAAAATAGAATTTGGGAAAATGCTAACATTAGAAATGAAAGCATGTTATGGCAAGCCAGAAATTACTTTTCTTCAAATAATATAAACGAAGGAATAAGTTTATTACAACTCCTTAAAGGCGATCCCGTTTTTCCTAAAAGATTGACCCCCTTTTTACATGAGCAATTTGCCTATGGATATTATTTAATGGAGTCCTATGAAAACGCAGCAGTGAATTTAATAGAAGGACTACCCAATGCGCCTGATGCACTTGCAAAAAGTAGATGGTACTATTTAATAGCGCAATTATGGCAAAAATCAAACAATACTGAAAATGCATATAAATGGTTTAAAAAGGCAGTTGATTTTTCTACCAACCCGATTATTGGGGTGTATTCAAAAATTAACATGGTACGTATTGAAGCTAAAAACGATAACAAAACATGGGATGCACTTGCTAATGAATTAGAATATCTATTAAAAAAGGAGAAGTTTAAGCCCTTTGCAGATATCATTTACTTTGAAATGGCAAAACTCGCTATTGAAAACAAAGCTTTCAATAAATCAAATAAATGGTTGATAAAATCTATTAAAAGCAACTCCTCAAATTCAAAACAAAAGCAGCAATCTTTTGAGTTACTTGGAGAAACTAATTACAAAAACGGAAATTATGGAATTGCAAAAATTGCATACGATAGCTTAACTAATATTTTAAAAACAAACCCGCAATTCGAACAAATAACATTGCGTAAAAAATGGATGTCAACCATTTACGATCAAACCATTGCATACCAAAAGGAAGATAGTTTGCAATTCATATACAAGTTGCCTATTTCATTACAAAAAGAAAAATCCATTGATTATGTAAAAAGGCAAAACGAAAATCAACAAATTTTGAAAAATCTTTTCAATGAACAATCCGTTGTAATGAAGAGTAGTCAAAAAAATGAGACCAGCTATAGTAACAATAACTTCACAGTAAATACAAATGACTTTTATTTTGCTAACAATAATAATTTAATACAAGGGAAACAACAATTTATACAAAAATGGGGTGAAAGGCCAAATGTTGATATGTGGCGTAGAAAATCAAGCACAAATGTTGCAAACGCTTTGTCAAAAATAAATGCAGCAAGCACATTGATTCCAACGTATGAAAATATTGAAAAGAAATCTTCCAAAATTCAAGAAAAGCGCTTGGATACTTTAGGCTTAATACAAGATGAATTGGAATATAAAAGTTCACAAAAAAAATGGAATGAAGCAGCTCTTATGATTGCTCAAACGTTTTTATTAAAGCTCAATGATTTTGAAAAAGCAAAACCCATCTACATACAAATAATTAAAAAAGGAATTGACAGTACAATCACAGAAAGGGCACTTTTGGATTTAGCTAGCCAGTATTTGCATGATGGAAATAATACGCTTGCAGATAGTATCATTAACATTGTAAGCACACAATTCCCAAATGGCACATATATAAATAAGAAAAAAGAAAGTGAATCCAAAAAGTTTAAACTAGATGGAAGTACGGATAAGTATAAAGAAATATATTTTCTGAGTCAGATAGGCAATTGGGGTAAAATGAGCCAACTATCCAACCTATATGATAAAGAATTGATAGGTAGTCAATGGCATACACCCTATCAATTTCTTAAAGTTAAAATGCATGCTCAACAGCAACAGGATCAATTGGCTTTGCAAATACTAGATTCAATCATATTTAGTAACAAAAATGACGTAATTAGACAAAAAGCTAAAGAAATAATTATAGAACTAAAAAATAGAAAAAGTACAGAAGCCTATTTACAAAGTCTCCAAATTATCAAAGACCCCAACCTGTTGGAAAAGCAGTCAACTGTATATCAAGACGACTCCCTAGAAAATCATTACATTGCATTAGTAATCAATAATATAGACTTAGCTAAATTAAAAATGGTGCAGTCTTCCCTAATGAAATTATATAAAAATCATTCCATCTACACCAATTTGACAGTCACCACTTCTCAATTAACAAAAGAGCAGCAAATGCTTTGGATTGGTCCATTATCCAATAAAATGCAAGCCCTAACCTACCTGAATGAATTAAAACCAAAATTACCGACTGAAATTTTCACATATATTCCAAAACAACAGTATGAAATTTATATATTTGGTAAATCAAATATATCCTTGATCAACAATGCTCAAGCCCTGGAATTTTACAAGGAATTTATGTTTAACAAAATATATAAACCATAAATGGAAACTGTAGTAAACGGGAAAGTCAAAAAACCCACCAACTGGGTTCGTGTTTTTTGGAGAACTTATTTTATTTCCATAGGATTGTTTATACTATTCTTAATGGCAATTAATTTTGGTCTTCTGGGAGACATGCCAGATTTAACGGAAATTGAAAATCCATCTGCTTCCTTAGCTAGTCAAGTATATGCCCAAGATGGTACCCCAATGGGTAAATTTTATATCGAAGACAGAACAAGTGTAAAGTATCGTGACATTAGTCCTTATTTAATTCAAGCTTTAGTAGCCACAGAGGATAAAAGATTTTACAACCATGCTGGTGTAGACGGAGAAGGTATTTTAAGAGCCGTTGCATTTATGGGAACACAGGGTGGTGCTTCTACCATCACCATGCAAACTGCAAAAAATTTATTTACAGACAACTGGAGCACAAAAAATAAACTACTTCGTATAGTTCAAAAAATAAAAGAAAGTATCATTGCTATAAAACTAGAGAGCAAGTTTACCAAAGAAGAGATTTTAACTATTTATTTAAATACCGTTCCGTTTAGTGAAAATATTTTTGGTATTGGTAATGCTTCTAGAAGTTTTTTTCAAAAAGAACCAGATAGACTTACCATTGAAGAAGCAGCGTTATTGGTTGGAATGATTAATGCACCAACCAAGTTTAATCCTAATAGAAATCCTAAACTTGCGCTTGAAAGAAGAAATTTAGTATTAAGTAGAATGGCTGGTCAAAAATATATTACAGACGATCAAGCCGAACAACTTAAAAAACTTCCAGTAGTCACTAATTTCAAGAAACTAGATGAGAACAATGGACTCGCCCCTTACTTTAGAAGCAATCTAGGGGAGTTTATGAAAAAATGGTGTAAAGAACACAAAAAAAGCAATGGAGAGCCTTATAATTTATACAAGGACGGCTTAAAAATTTATACCACCATTAACCCGCGTATGCAGCTGTATGCAGAAGAAGCAGTGTCTAAACATATGGCTTTTCTTCAAAAAGAATTTAACAATCAGCCCAAAATAAAATCTGGGGAAATTTGGAGAGAACATGCCAGCCAACTAGAATCCGCAATTAGACAAACGGATAGGTGGAAGAACATGAAAAAAGACAATATTGATGATGATGATGTGAGAAGATCATTTGATGAGATGGTGCCTATGCGCATTTTTGCATGGAATAAAAATAGGTATACTGATACAACTATGACCCCTCTAGATTCTCTAAAGTATCATAAACAAATATTACAAACAGGTTTTCTTGCAGTGGATCCTTTTACGGGTGAAGTTAAAGCATGGGTAGGTGGAGTTGACTTTAAAACATTTAAATATGACCACGTTAATGTAAATACCAAACGTCAGGTGGGTAGTACCATGAAACCACTATTATATTCCCTTGCAATAGAAAAAGCAGGTTTCACACCTAGTACACTTGTTCAAGATCAACAACAAATGTTTGATGGTTATGGAATGGTGCCAAATACATCCAGATCTTGTACCGGCACTACTATGCCAATGGCACAGGCATTGGCAGAATCAAGAAACTGTGCATCGGCCTATATCATGAAACAAATAAATGGCAATAGCAATCAAGCTGCGATTCAACTTGTGGATTATTTAAAACAATGTAATGTCCAGTCCGATATTCAACCCTACCCATCCATTGCATTGGGATCATGTGAAATTTCTCTTTTTGAAATGGTACAAGCATATACCATGTTTCCTGGTGGAGGATATAATGCACAACCTTTTTTCATCAATCGTATCGAAGATAAAAATGGCAATGTTTTAGAAAGCTTTGCACCAAAAAGAAAAAAAATTATTGATGAAACAACGGCTTACGCTGTCGTAAACATGATGCAAGGTGTAATTAGCCGAGGTACGGGTCAAAGTATGGCTTCCTATAATGTTAGAGCAAATTCAATTGCTGGAAAAACAGGAACCACCAATGACAATAGTGACTTATGGTTTATGGGTTACACACCACAAATGCTTGCAGGAGCTTGGGTTGGTTGTGATGACCGATTTATAAGATTCACCGATAACTATTTTGGACAAGGCGCAAGAGGATCACTTCCTATTTGGGCTTATTTCATGAAAAAAGTAAGTGAAGACCCAACTATTAATTTTGACCGTAATGCTAATTTCCAAAAACCCATTAACATGACGGATGACTACAATGTCGACTTTATCTCTAAAGACGCAGCCATTGACAATTCAGTTCCTGTCTTAGACGGTTTTGAGGAAATTGGAGCAGAATCTAATTATCAAATTACAAACAATTTGCCTGCCGAAAGAAAGCAACCTAAAGCAGAAATAAAACCCAATAAAGAGGCATTGGGACCAAAAGCTATTTATGCTCCAATTAAAAAAAATAAACCAACTAACTAGTTTTGTTTTTTTAATTGGTAAGTAACTGAGAACTGGTGATGGGTATTTGTTTGAAAAAATGAATTGGCATATTGTATCTGCAATCGGTCCAATTTCCATCCCAGTCCTGTACTAAATCCGTTGAGTCCATTGGATTGATTGTACACGTTTAAATCATACCTTCTCACAAAATTATAGCCAATATTTAAATCAACCTGGTCTCCAATAAACCATTCAGTACCTAGTGTTAAATGATTGAAAACATTTTGCAAACTACTTGCTGGACTTGAACCATAAGTATTAGCATATCCTGCATCAAAATAAGAATGATTCCAAACCGACAACCTATCTGCAGTGATAGAAAACTGAATTGGCGCATAGGCTAGTTTTTTAGTCCACCCTAAAATAATATTAAATGGAAGCTGTTGCTTAGTCCCTGTAGTGGAAATTTGAGTGCCCATATTTGATACCAAAATACTTGCCTGAGATAATTTAGTAGGTGATAAATAAGTAAGGCCTATATCCATTGCAACTCCGCTAGATTTGTAAATACCATAATTGGAATGAATAAATTTTAAGGTACTTCCTATTCTAAAATTTTCAATATAATTTGTTGCAGCAGAAAATTGAACTGCATAATCATTGGGATGCATCATACCAAGTTCATTTCCTGCAACATCTGTCATAGGAATATTTCCATAGTCCAAATAATGCACCCCCCAGCCTGTTGTTATATTTTTTACTTCAAAATACTTCACCCCAAATAAATTATATTGTTGTATTCCGGCAAAATAAGGTTTGCTCCCAATAAACATTTGACCATCCATTTGCGGATGTAATAAAGATGGATTTGTCATACCAAGTCCCAGATCGGGATGCATTGAGCTAATATTGATTCCACCCAATGAACTTGCTTTTGGGCTATATGGTAAATTTAGAAAATTAAAAGACGCATTCCCGGCAGTAGTTTGAGCAGTAAGCGCAGCAATACTTAATAAAAATACAGTAGCAGATAAGGCAATATAAAACCCTAGCTTTTGTAATTTATAAGAATACTTAATCATTGAACAAAGCTAGGGTTTCAATATATAATAATCAACTAAACTAATGCTAAGTCTAATACCTGTTGCATGTTTTTCACATAATGAAAACGAAGTCCTTTAATAAAGGTTTGGTCAATTTCGTTTACATCTTTCTCATTTTGTGAGCAAAGTATAATTTCTTTCATGCCTGCCCTTTTCGCAGCTAATATTTTTTCTTTAATCCCCCCAACAGGCAGCACCTGGCCACGCAAAGTAATTTCTCCTGTCATGGCTAAATAGGGCTTTACTTTCCTACCCGTAAAAGCAGAAGACAAAGCAGTTAACATGGTTACACCAGCACTTGGACCGTCTTTAGGCACAGCTCCTTCCGGCACATGAATATGAATAGATTTGGTATTGAATAAACTTGGATCTACTCCTATTTTCTTTGCATTTGCTTGCAAATAAGTCAAAGCTGTGGATGCACTTTCTTTCATTACATTGCCCAAATTGCCAGTGAGTTTCAACTCACCTTTACCATCTGATAACAAGGCCTCTATAAATAAAATGTCTCCCCCAACATAAGTCCATGCAAGACCAACCGCTACACCAGGCATGTTCACAGTCTTATAAATTTCATTGCTATAACGAGGTTGTCCTAAAATTTTGTGCAAATCCAACTTACTCACCGTTGGTTTTACTTTATGCTTATACGCCAGCTCTTTGGCTTGATAACGCATTATGGATGCCAACTGACGATCCAATTCACGCACCCCGCTTTCTCTTGTATAATCCTCAATTACTTTTTCCAATACATTGTCTTGTACTTTAAAATTTATTTTGTCTAAACCATGCGCGGTTCTTTGCTTGGGCAATAAATGTCTTTTTGCTATTTCCACTTTTTCTTCCACTGCATAACCGCTCAAATCAATAATTTCTAGTCTATCTCTTAGTGCGGGTTGTATTTGGCTTATATCATTTGCTGTTGCAATAAATAGGGTCTTACTTAAATCATATTCCGACTCTAAATAATTATCATAAAAACTATTGTTTTGTTCTGGGTCTAATACTTCTAATAAAGCACTAGAAGGATCGCCTCTATGATCACTACCAATTTTATCAATTTCATCCAAAATCATGACAGGATTAGACGTTTTTACTTTTCTAATACTCTGAATAATGCGCCCGGGCATTGCGCCAATATATGTTTTACGGTGCCCACGGATTTCACTTTCGTCGTGTAATCCCCCCAAACTAACCCTAACATATTTACGTCCAATGGCATGTGCAATAGACTTTCCCAAACTAGTTTTACCAATGCCTGGAGGACCTAAAAAGCATAAGATTGGACTTTTCATGTCCCCTTTTAGTTTTAATACTGCTAAATATTCAAGGATGCGATTCTTAATTTTACCCATTCCATAATGGTCATGATCCAAAACCTTTTTTGCATTCTTCAAATCATAGTTATCGTCGGTATATTCCTCCCAAGGCAGGTCTAATAATAAATCCAAGTGATTGTAAACTACGGAGTAATCGGGCGTGGAAGGATGCATACGCTCTAATTTTTCTAATCCCGTTTGGAATAATTTCTTTGCAGCTTCAGGCCATTTTTTTCCTTCTGCTTTTTTCTTCATCTCAGCCACTTCTCTTTCATTAGGATCTCCACCAAGCTCATCTTTTATACTCTTTAGTTGCTGTTGTAAAAAATAATCCCTTTGTTGCTTATCAATTTCGGTTCTTGTTTTGGTCGTTACTTTATTTTTTAATTCAACAAATTGCAATTCCTGTTGTAAAAACTGAATTAATTTCTCCGCCCTTAAGGTGATATTGTGTTCTTCCAACAAACCTTGTTTTTCTGGGATTTCAACATTTAAATTGGAGCTCACAAAATTTATCAGGAACAAGGGACTTTCTATATTCTTTAAAATCAAAGCAGCTTCGGAAGGAAAATTTGGAGATAACTGAATAATTTGTGTGGCCAAATCTTTAATGGTAGAAAGGTAGGCCTGGAAATTTTGATCTGTTGGACTTACTTTTTCTTCAACCAATATATTAACGGTTGCTTTAAAATAGGGATCCTGTTCTTTCATTGCTACCAACTTGAATCGCTTTTTACCTTGAATAATGATGGTGGTGCCCCCGTCCTGCATTTTAATCATTTTCACAATTTTTGCCACCGTTCCAATATGGCATAAGTCTTCGGGAGTAGGATCTTCTATGTTGCCATTTTTTTGTGCAACTACCCCAATTAATTTATCGTTATTATAAGCAGCTTTTACAGCTTGTATACTTTTATCTCTTCCAACTGTAATGGGCAAGACCACCCCTGGAAATAAGACAGTATTTTTTAAGGGTAAAATGGGAATATCATTGGGTATTTCAAGATCAGTTTCCTGTTCCATGTCTTGTTCATTAAATGAAAACAAGGGTATCACTTCATTTTCCTCTTCTTCTCTAATTAAAAATCTATTCACTTTTAAGTTATTTGTTAGATAGTCAAATTGGCATAGCCAACTAAACCCATCCTATTTGATAAGATACTTAGTAATATGCAATATTGATGCCAAAAATCTTTCAATCCGATTAATTGAATTTGGTAGGGGCAAAAAAAATCCCTCCGTAATACGGAGGGACCTTCTTGCAAGAAGTTTTATACTTCTAGTTAGTTCCACTTACAGTTCCTGTAGTAGGAGCAGCTTCAGGAGCTGGAGTTGCTTCAGGAGCTGGAGTTGTAGCTTTAGTTTCTTCAGTCTTAGATGCAGTACCAGAAGCAGCACCGTCACCACCACATGCAGCTAAAGCAGCGATAGCGAAAATTGCGAATACTTTTTTCATTTTCAAAGTTTTAAGTTTGGTTAAAAATTATGTAGGCGAAGATATAGGTTAGGAATTAAAAAAACAAATTTTAACAATATTTTTTTATTTAATATTAGAAAAGAGAAGAAATTCTACTTTTTCCTAAAATAGATCCTAACCGGTACCCCTGTGAACTTAAAGTTGGCCCTCACCTGGTTTTCCAAGTAATTGCGGTAAGGAGTCTTTATATCATCCGGGAAATTGGTGAAAAAGGCGAAGCTTGGCACCCTGGTTGGTAGCTGTTGAACAAACTTAATTTTAATCACATGCCCTCTAACTACAGGGGCCTGATAATTACCTATTGCCTTGAGCATCACTTCGTTAAGCTTAGAAGTGGCAATTTTTCGGTGTTTATTGTCAAAAACATCCAAGGCCAATTCTATGGCTTTGAATATCCTGGTTTTTTCTACCGCAGAGATAAATAAGATAGGCACATCGGTAAAAGGTGCCAGTTTGTCCCTTAATACTTTTTCATAGTCTCTGGCGGTGTTGGTCTCTTTAGTAATTAAGTCCCACTTATTCACTAAAACCACAATTCCTTTTCCCTTCTTAGCCGCCAAGCTAAAAATACTCAAATCCTGGGCGGTTATTCCTTTCACCGCATCTATCACCATTAAACAAACGTCGGCTTCATCCATGGCTTTAATGGCACGAATAACAGAGTAAAACTCTAAATCATCCTTTTCCTTGTTTTTACGTCGTATACCAGCAGTATCAATTAAAATGAACTCCTTTTGGAACATATTATAATGGGTATGAATTGTATCACGGGTAGTTCCCGCAATATCACTAACAATAGTTCTATCTTGTCCAATCATGGCGTTTAATAAACTAGATTTCCCCACATTTGGCTGTCCAATGATTGCAATTTTAGGGACTGCTGGCGCTTCCTCAGGTTCTTCTCCTTCTGGTAATTCTGCAGCTTCTGCAATAGCCTTTCTGTTAGGTTCTTCCTTCATATCGGCAGTGACTGCGTCCAAAAGCTCCCCTGTTCCACTTCCCGAAATAGCGCTAATAAAGTAATTATGTTCAAAACCCATCCCATAAAACTCAGTAGCTTCTAATGCTCTATTTGAATTATCTACCTTATTCACACAAACATATACTGGCTTCGTAGTTCTTCTTAGTAAATCTGCCATAGCGGCATCCAAGTCAGTCATTCCAACAGCAGCATCTACCATAAATATCATAGCATTGGCTTCATCTATGGCAATTCTTACTTGTTTGCGAATTTCTGTCTCAAACATATCCTTGGAATCGGGTACAAATCCTCCTGTATCAATTACATTAAAATGCTTACCTGACCATTCTGTCTCGCCATATTGACGATCCCTTGTTACGCCACTTATGTCATCCACAATAGCTTTACGCTCTTCTAATAAACGATTAAACAAAGTACTTTTTCCTACATTAGGTCTTCCTACTATTGCAACTGTATAACTCATAATAATTCAATTTAATATTCAAATAAACTATATTAAATAATTGTTAATCAATATTTTAAATAATAATAATTAAAACAACTATTGATATCCAAACTCTTTTAATTTCGTATCATTGTCCCTCCACTTAGGCTTCACTTTCACAAACAGCTCTAAATATACTTTAGAGCCAATAAAGTCCTCTATATCCTTTCTTGCCAATGTGCCAATCTCTTTAATCATCTTGCCCCCCTGGCCTATGATGATTGACTTTTGGGTTTCTCTATTTACAATAATATCGGCCTGAATCTTTACCAACAAAGGCTGCTCCTTAAATGAGTTCACCAAAACAGCGGTATGATATGGTATCTCCTCCCCAAATAATTGATAGATCTTCTCCCTAATAATCTCACTTACAAAGAATTTGGTAGGCATATCACTCAAATCCTCCTGGTCAAAAAAGGGATGTCCCCCTTCTGGAATTAGTTCTAATATAACTTTTAATAGCCTATCTATATCACTGTTATTCAACGCACTAATTGAAATTATTTTACTACAATAAGGCTTGGTACTAAAATATGCATTTGCTTCTTTCACTCGACCTCCCACTGCTAAATCCGATTTATTCATAACCACAATACAGGGCACTTTTAACTTTAAGGCAGTGAACATTGCGTCAATTTCGTCAAAGTCGTCGCGTACGTCAACCATTAAAAGGCCTAAATCAGCATCTTCTAATGCAGATTTAACCGCACCCATCATCTTTTCATGTAACTTATACTTAGGGTCAATAATGCCCGGTGTATCTGAGAATATGATCTGATACTCATCCGTCTTGTTTAAAAAGGCTTTAATTCTATGTCTCGTAGTTTGTACCTTGGAAGACACAATAGCCATTTTCTCGCCCATGATGGCGTTCAGTAAAGTGCTTTTACCGGCATTGGGCTTCCCAAAAATATTTACAAATCCTACTTTCATGCCTTATTTTAATGAAACAAAGTTACTACAAAAAAAAATCCGCTCTCGATAGGAATCGGGAGCGGGATTATGTTGCGAGGGAAGGGATCGAACCTCCGACCTTCGGGTTATGAGCCCGACGAGCTACCGCTGCTCTACCTCGCGATGTTTGGA
>CANHIR010000051.1 GCA_947461015.1 Bacteroidota bacterium
TATCGCTTTTATCTTTTCTTAATACTTTATTAAAAGAATTCAATTTCGTTTACTATTTAATTAGTCGTGAATTTTTTCTGCTAAAACCATCGCTTTTTTCAAAGCATTCAATTTATTATTCACTTCCTGTAATTCGTTTTCTGGAATACTTGCAGCAACCACTCCAGCACCTGCTTGATAAGTAAGTGTGTTTTGTTGACTTAAAAAAGTACGAATCATAATGGCTTGGTTACAAGACCCGTTAAATCCTACAAATCCTATACAACCTCCATAATAAGAACGCTTAGTGGGTTCAATAGCATCTATTAATTGCATGGCTTTGAACTTAGGCGCACCACTTAAGGTACCCGCTGGAAATGTTTTTGCAATTAAATGAAAAGGATTAGCACCTGCTGCCACTTTCCCTTCTACTTCACTTACCAAATGAATTACATGACTATAATAATGTACTTGTCGGTATTGCTTCACGCGCACTTCGGTACAAACCCTGCTTAAATCGTTACGGGCTAAGTCTACCAGCATTACATGCTCTGCGTTCTCTTTTGGATCATCTAATAATTTTTGGGTCATTTCTGCATCTAAAGCCGCATCTCCCGATCTTTTAAAGGTCCCCGCAATTGGATGCACAACTGCCTTGCCATTGTTAATGATAATTTGAGCCTCTGGCGAAGAGCCCATTAATTTATAATCACCATAATCAAAGAAGAATAAATAAGGCGAAGGATTAATATTTCTTAAAGTGCGATATACATTAAACTCATCTCCTTGGAAAGCTTGTTGAAAACGACGACTTAACACTATTTGAAAAACATCCCCACGCATACAATGCTGGATTCCTTTTTTAACTGCTTCACGATATGCATCGTCGGTAAAATTGGATGATTCCTCGCCTTGCATACTAAATGGATATTGAGGCACATCTTTGCTTTTAATATTTGACAACAATGCATCGTATTCCGATTCAATTCCTGCCATTTTATTTTCACAAATAAATATTTCATCTTTAAAGTGATTAAATGCAATCACATATTGATACAATCGGTAACGCATTAGAGGTATAACGGGCGCCCCTGCTTTAAATTGAATGGTATCAAAAAACGGGATGGCATCATAAGCAGTATAACCATATAATCCTTGTGCAAAGGCAGCTTCCTTTACCTCCTGTCCTTTCATTTCGTATTGTTGCATGTATGCCCAAATACGATCGGGTGCAGCATGTACATTTTGAATGGTTTCTTTCTCAGGATCCTGATTCGGATACTTATATTCAATTTCATTTAAGGAAGAAATTTCAATTCCTCCAATGGCATTTACACCAATAAATGAATAACTATTTTCAGCAGCATGCGAATCGGTACTTTCTAGTAAAATAGTATCCCTGAATCTATCTCTTAAACGCAGATAGATACCAACAGGCGTGAATGTATCCGCTAGCATACTTATAACGGTGGTTGTAATTAGTTTCTTTTGCATATTCTATTCTAAGTTCTATTCTTTTAATTTTCCTTATTGACTTGATTAAAAAATAAAACCCCGACAATCAATGCCGGGGTTTATGTATATTTTGACAATAATAGTTATGTCACTACAATACCCCAACGGAGTTTGTATGCCACCACCACATATTGTTTAATTTAATCATAATAATCTCTTTGCAGATACAAAATTAAGGCTTTGCCTAGTTCGTGCCAAAAAAATTTATAAAACTCCTTTGGTACTAGGTAGGGCGTCGCTATCCGGATTTCGTCTCACTGCCATTTTAATGGATTTGGCAAAGGCCTTAAAAATAGCTTCTATTTTATGGTGCTCATTTTCCCCGCTGCAGCTAATATGTAAATTGGCTTTGGCCGCGTCACTAAAGGATTTGAAAAAATGAAAGAACATTTCGGTTGGCATTTCTCCAATTTTTTCGCGTTTAAACGCCGCGTCCCAAACAATCCAATTTCTTCCGCCAAAATCAATTAACACTTTGGCTTCTGCTTCATCCATTGGCAATGCATAGCCATAGCGCTCCATACCTCTTTTATCCATTAGCCCTAAAGCAAAAGCTTCCCCCAAAGCAATACCCACATCCTCAATGGTATGGTGCTCGTCAATTTGCAAATCACCATCACATTTAATATTTAAATCTAGGGCACCATGACGTGCGATTTGCTCTAACATATGATCAAAGAATCCTAAGCCAGTTTCAATTTTTGCATCCCCTTTCCCATCTAAATTTAATTCCACCCTAATTTTAGTTTCCTTGGTATTACGTATATGTGAAACCTTCCTTAAACCTAATTTTAAATAACTATAAATTTCGGACCAGCTTGCAGCTTCAAAAGCGATAGTGGGTCTTAAAGCCAATTCCTGCTCCGGCGTTAAACTATGTAAAGGGGATTTTAAATAAATGGCTTTACATCCCATGTTTTTAGCCAATGCAATGTCACTCCACCTATCCCCAATCACATAAGAATTTGCTATGTCAAATTGATCATTGTTTAATAAATGAGTGAGCATTTCAGTTCCAGGCTTGCGGGTTAATTTATTTTCTGCCGCAAATGTATGATCAATAAAAATTTCATCAAATACAAAACCCTCACCTGCTAAAGTGCGTAACATGAGTGCCTGATAAGGTTCAAATTTTTCAAGGGGATAGCTGGATGTCCCTAGGCCATCCTGATTAGTAACCATTACTTTATGAAAACCAAATTCAGCAGCTATTTTACCCAAATAACTTATGGCACCAGGAATAAAACTAGTTTTTGATACAGCATCTATCTGAAAGTCGTCAGCAGGCTCCTGTAAAATAACACCGTCTCTGTCTATGAATACAATTGGTTTCATGATAATTTATTAAATACTTTTATACTACAATGTTTTAATGACTTTTGCTTTTTGCCGCTTTCACTTGCGCTAAAGACACTTTTCCCGCTTTATTACTCCAACTTCCTCTTATGTAAGTTAATACATTGGCAATATCTTCATCTGACAAATCGGGATTCGCTGTCATTGCATTGCTATAATAAAAGCCATCTAACGCAACTTTTTCATTATATCCTTTTTTAATGATGCGCACCATTCTAGCAATATCTTTGCCTACCACATTACTTGCACCATCTAAGGGAGCATTCATATTGGGCACTCCGCCACCGTCTGCCTGATGACAAACCAAACACCTGGTTTCATATATTTTTTTGCCTTTTAATAAATCCTGTGCAGATAGATTTGTTTTAATTCCTACTATTAAAAAAAAGACAGCCAAAAATTTAATATAATGCATACCTACTAGTTTTTAAACATCCTTTATTTTGAATAACTAATTTTAAAGATTGACCCATTGCTGTCATCACTTACATACAATGAACCATCAGGGCCTTGCGCTAAACCACATGGTCTTGCTTTTGCCTTGCGTGGATTGGTTACTTTATCCTCACCAGTTAAACCAGAAAACCCATTGGCAAAAATTTCCCAGGCACCACTTGGTTTGCCATTTTTAAAAGGTACAAAAGCAACAAAATATCCTTCCTGAGGAAGTGGTGCTCTATTCCATGAACCGTGAAAGGCAATAAATGCTCCGTTTTTATATTTCTCTGGGAATTGATTGCCCGTGTAAAACAATAAAGCGTTGGGTGCCATGTGTGCAGGGAAAAACACTGTTGGATCTATTGCGTTTTCGCCACCTTCTTTTTTACCATCTCCACCATATTCTGGTGACAATATTTTTTTCTTTTGATAAGGATCGTAATAAATATATGGCCATCCTGCATTGTCTCCCTCATGCATTTCATACATGGTTTCTGCTGGTAATTCTGCATTTTGAGCGTCATTGTACAAAGTTGGATAGAAACTGTTTAATTGATCACGTCCATGTTGCATAACAAATAGTGAATTGGTTTGTTTATTCCAATCCAATCCAACCACATTACGAAGTCCTGTTGCGTATCTTTTTCCATCCCCATACACTTGATTTTCTTTTTGTCCATCAAATTTCCAAATACCCCCTGCCGAATCTAAAATGGGGCAAGGCATCATTCCTTTTGATCCTGGCATTCTATCTTTTTCTTGACATGCATTTGAATAGGCGCCTATGTTCACATAAATATTTCCTTGGCCGTCTAAAGTTATTGATTTAGAAGCATGCTGATTTCTTGCAATCAAGCCTTTTACAATGGTTTTAGGACTTGCTGTATTTTCAACCTCATCCTTATCATTTAATTGATACATAAAAACATCATTGTCCGAAGTGGCATATAAATTTTTACCCTTAATAAAAATTCCTGTGCCGCCATATTTACCCCAGCCAGAAACTTCATCGGCTATGCCATCATTGTTTTTATCTTCCATTCGAATAATGCTATTGCCCCCTTTGTTTGGGTACATTAATTTGGCAAATAAAACACCATTAGGTGTAATGGCAATATGCCTTGCGCTACCAATGCCATTTGCAAACAAAGTTGCTTTAAATCCATTGGGTAATTTTAAACCTGCGTTATCTTGCGCATTTACTGCAAATGAAACTGCGATAAAAGCAAATCCTAAAACGATTTTTAAGTTTTTCATGGGTTTGTTTAAGTGTTTTAATTTTTTAATTGATTATCTTTTATACTAAAATGTTTTTTCAATCCATGCAGCCATAGCGTCCACTAATTCTGTATTCTCTTTTTCATTGCCTACGGTTACTCTAACCGTGTCCTCACAATTTGGCAAACTTGATCTGTCCCTAACAATAATACCTTTTGTACATAAGAAACGATACATTTCCGATGCCCTTGGTATTTTAACCAACAAAAAGTTAGTATCCGACGGATACACTTTTTCAACATGTGGCATGGATGCTATGACTTCCGCTAATGCAATTCGCATTGCTACTAAATGCTGAATCATATCATTCACCTGTCCCACTTCCTCCAACGCTTTTAAAACCAATTCTTGTGCAACCAAGCTAATATTATAAGGCGCTTTTACTTTATTTAAATAACCCACTATTTCTTTACTAGCAAAACACATACCCACTCTCAAACCAGCTAATCCCCAAGCCTTACTCAAGGTTTGTAAAACCACTAGGTTAGGATAATCCTCCAAGGATTGAACAAAGGATTTTTGCTTTGAAAAATTAATATATGCCTCATCAACAACAACCAAACCATTAAAATGGTTTAATACGGTTTCAATGTCTATTCTATCTAATGAATTACCTGTTGGATTATTAGGAGAACAAATCCAAATAATTTTGGTATTGTCATCCACCAACTGTTCAATATGTGCCAGATTCAACTGAAAATCCGGCAGTAAAGGAGCGGACTTAATCCCAATATTATTAATGTTCGCATTTACCTCATACATGGGATAAGTGGGGGGACAAATAATAATGTTGTCCTTGCCTGGCTCACAAAATGCACGAAATAATAAATCAATAATCTCGTCACTTCCGTTGCCTAAAAAAATTTGAGCAGCAGCCACTTTTTTAATAAAAGCAAGCTTCTCCTTTATTGCTTTTTGATAAGGATCGGGATAACGATTGTACCATTTTGTTAACGGAGAGCCTAAACTATTCTCATTGGCATCTAGTAATATCCGCGCTTCGCCACTAAACTCATCCTTTGCTGATGAATAAGGTTTTAATTTTTCAATATTGGGTCTTACTACTTTCTTAATATCAAATTGCATATACTACATTTTTGATTCTATATCTTTTAATCTAATCTCAATTGCTTTAGCGTGCGCATCCAAATTTTCTGCGTTGGCCATTTCCATGACCGCTTTCCCAATATTAATTAATCCTCGCTCGGTTAAATGCTGAAAGGTGATTTTTTTTACAAAACTATCCACACTTACGCCACTATAAGCACTTGCATATCCATTGGTGGGCAAAGTATGATTGGTACCACTTGCATAATCCCCTACCGATTCTGGGGAATAATTGCCTATAAAAACCGACCCAGCATTCATTACTTTTTCAGCAATTATTTCGGCATTTTCAATAGATAAAATTAAATGCTCGGGTGCATACTGATTAATCAAGTCCAATGCTTCCGTTGTATGTTCAATTATAATTGCTTTGGAATTTTTCAACGCATTAATAGCCAAATCTTTTCTAGATAAGGTGCCTAGCTGTTCATCCAAAGCGGCTTGCACATTGGCCACCACTGTTTCATTACTAGCTACAAGTAATACCTGACTATCAACGCCATGTTCCGCCTGTGACAATAAATCTGAAGCTACAAAAGAAGGAATCGCAGTATCGTCTGCCCAAACACAAACCTCACTGGGGCCTGCTGGCATATCAATGGCAACACCTCCTTGCTGCACCAATTGTTTGGCAGCAGTCACATATTGATTCCCTGGTCCAAATATTTTATTCACTTTTGGTATGGTTTCAGTGCCATATGCCATAGCAGCAATGGCTTGAACACCCCCAATGGTATAAATATGTGTTACGCCTACTAAAGCAGCTGCGTATATAATTGCAGGATGAATCTCGCCTTTATCATTTTTAGGAGGTGTACACAAAATGATATTTTTACAACCCGCAATTTTTGCTGGAATTCCTAACATTAAAACAGTAGAAAATAACGGGGCAGTTCCTCCAGGAATATAAATACCCACATTTTCAATACCCACTGTCTTTCTCCAACACCAAACCCCTGGCATGGTTTCAATGCGATCCATTTTTTGCAATTGGGGAAGATGAAATTTTTCAATATTCCCTTTTGCAAGTTGAATAGCTGCTTTTAATGCATTGGATAACTCGGCTTCGGCACTAACTTTTATATTTTCGTTTAATGCAATACTTTGCAACTGAACATTGTCAAACTCATTTGTAAATTTCAATACCGCACTGTCCCCATTCAAACGAACATCATCCATAATGGATTGCACTTTAGGCAAAAGCGTATTTGCTTCAAAACTAGGTCTTGCTAGCAATGAATTCCATTCCGACCTCGCGGGATTGTTAAAAACTTGAATCATTATAAAATCATTTTTTCAATTGGGATTACTAAAATTCCTTCTGCACCTGCATTTTTTAATTGCTCAATTCTATCCCAAAAATCACTTTCTGCAATCACACTATGCACACTGCTCCAACCTGGAGAAGCCAATGGTAATACCGTAGGACTTTTCATGCCGGGTAATAAAGAAATAATTTTTTCTAATTGATTATTAGGTGCATTCAATAAAACATATTTATTTTTCTTGGCTTTCTTTACCGATTCCATACGGAAAAGTAAACGCTCCAAAATTTGTTGCTGTTCCGCTTTGAAATTTTTATGCTTAATTAAAACAGCTTGAGAGTTTAAAATGGTTTCCGCCTCTACCAATCCATTCATAAATAAGGTAGAGCCACTACTCACTAAATCACAAACCACATCGGCTAGTCCAATACCTGGTGCAATTTCTACACTTCCACTAATTTCATGAATCTCTGCAATAATGTTATGTTCCGTTAAATATTTTTGTACTAAGATTGGATAGCTAGTTGCAATTTTTTTACCCGCTAAAAATGCAGGGCCAGTAAATGACTCGTTTTTACGCACTGCAAAACTTAATCGACACTTGCCAAAACCCAAAGCATACCCAACTTCCACTTTTTTGGCTTTTTCATAAACTACATTTTCTCCTACAAAACCAATATCAGCAACCCCATCTTCTACATATTGAGGAATATCATCATCTCTTAAAAAGAAAAGCTCCAATGGAAAATTGGTAGCTTCTGCTTTTAATTTGTTTACCCCATTGCCAATATCTATACCACATTCCTTCAACAAGCGCATAGAATCCTCGTTTAATCGGCCTGATTTTTGAATGGCTAGTTTTAATTTCATAGTCGTTATTATTATAAATTAAAAGGGCTTACTGTTGAGTAAGCCCTTTGGTTTAATATAGTTATATACCTACACACCCATAGCTTACCCTTTGGATAGCAAATGATGATGTATGTGGTTGTTTAAATTCATTTTGCAAATTTACGTTGCTTTTGCAAAATCCCCAACAAAAAAGGAATAAATTGCCTAAATTGCTACAATAAAGTTTCAATAATTCAACAAACAATTGTTTTTTATGCGCTTGATTACCCTATCTGCTATATTATCTATTATGTCTTTGTCTTTTTGTTCAACAAAAGAAGCTCCAAGTCCTGCACCTACTCCAACTAATCCAACTACACCCACAACGCCTACAACACCTCCTGTTACGGACACGGCAAAAAAATTAGTGTGGTCTGATGAATTTGATAAAGGTACAAGACCGGACACTACAAAATGGGCATATAATATAGGTACAGGTAGTAATGGATGGGGAAACAATGAAGCCCAATATTACACATCTGATTCTACTAATGCCAGAATTGAAAATGGAAGTTTAATAATTGAAGCAAGAAAAGAAAGTAAAGGAGGGAAAAATTATACTTCTGCAAGATTACTTACACAAGGAAAAGCCTCTTGGACTTACGGGAGAATTGAAGTGCGTGCAAAACTTCCAAAAGGAGTAGGAACTTGGCCAGCTATTTGGATGTTAGGTGATAATATTAATACTGTAAATTGGCCTGCATGTGGTGAAATAGATATCATGGAACATGTAGGAAAAGAACAGGATATGGTGCTTTGGTCTACACATTCAAAATTAAATAACTGGTCACTAGGAACACAAAAAACAAACAAGGCAACCATTGATGGAGTATCTACCGCCTTCCATGTTTATAAAATTGAATGGTCCAAGGATTACATACAATTCTTTGTAGATGACAAGTTATACTACACATCTCCGAATGAAGGAAAGGGAACTGATTACTATCCATTTAACGCACCTCAATTTTTATTACTCAACTTAGCCATTGGTGGAAACCTGGGAGGCCCAACAATTAATGATGCTATTTTCCCTTGTAGAATGGAAGTGGATTATGTAAGAATTTATCAATAATCAATAACTTGAAAAAAGATAAAACTTCGCTACTTCTATGAAATATATTTTAGGAGGCATCATTACAATTTTGTTTGGGATTCGTGTTCATGCACAAACACCCATTGCAAATTTATTGGTGGGTACGTATACTCAAAAAGGAAGTAAGGGAATTTATGTTTTTAATTTTGATACGGCAACTGGCAAAGCAATTGAACTAAGTCATACAGATAGCTGCACCAACCCTTCATTCCTTACCATTACTAAGGATAAAAAATATGTGTATGCCGTTAATGAAACTGGCAATGGTATGTTGTCTGCATTTTCATTCAATGACAATCATTTAAAACTTTTACAACAAAAAATTACCAAGGGTGCCGATCCTTGTTATATTTCACTAAGTCCCGATGAACATAACTTATTTGTTGCCAATTATTCGGGAGGAAGTATTACACAGTTTCATAGATTCGCAGATGGGCTTATTTCCAACCCACAACAATTTATTCAACACACAGGCAGCAGTAAAAACATAAGTAGGCAAGAAAAAGCGCATGTACATGGCACTTTTTTTTCTCCAAATGGTGCTTATTTATTAACCCCCGATTTAGGGATGGATCAAATTGCCATTTATCCATATTCTTATAAGACAAGTTTGCCTTTGAACTTAGAAAAAGTGGATACCATTATTTCCAAAGCCGGCGCAGGACCTAGGCATATTGTATTCTCAAGCAATGGTCGCTATTTGTATGTGCTAGAAGAATTAACAGGAAGTATTAGCGCTTATGTTTTTGCAAAAGGGAAAGCAACTTTCATACAAACCGTTTATACCCACCCCCCTTCATTTACTGGAGCTCCAGGATCTGCGGATATACATATTTCACCAGACGGTTTATTTTTATATGCAAGCAATAGAGGTGAAGAAAATAATATTGCTAAATTTCCTATTTTATCAAACGGAAAATTAGACGATAAGAAAAAAACGTTTACAGCAAGTGGTGGTAAAAAGCCAAGAAATTTTACAATAAGTAAGGATGGAAATTGGGTACTTGTCGCCAATCAAGATACTGACAATATCGTGATTTTTAAAAGAGATAAAATTACAGGTGAACTTACCAACACAGGAAATATTATAAAAATTTCAATGCCAGTTTGCTTAGTCCTGTTTTAATGTTGCTCAAACCAAACAGGCTCGCTTGACGGACCTTCCGGGCACATATAATTGATAAACAACTCCTCACCTGTTTTAATTGCATGTAAAGTTTTTATGGAAATGGTCTCATTTTCAAAATCCATTTCATATGCGCAATTGGGGTTATTTGAATGATTGTACATGGAGATATAACCAAGGGCTACTGCTGCCATCTTGCTATCTGCTCCCCATTCAAAAATATAGTCATATAATAAAGTTTGCTCTAATTTTTCTCTGCCACTTGCATCCACCACAATTACTGGTGCAATTTCGATAGTAATATGGGCTTCAATGGTTTCAGTTGTGAAGACACCCCTGCCTCTTTTATTAGATGAAGCAATTGTTAAGAATGGAAGAATCATGACCTAAATATAGGGCATCCTTAGGATTTTTATTAACTTGCACCCGATGTCAGAAGATTTAAAAATAGAAGAGGTTAATTTATCAGAAATTTTCTTAGAAGTTTTGTCAAATAATGACGAAGCCCTTTTAAATGAATTTTTAGATGAACAAAATATCAGCGACGTAGTCGAACTGGTGAATGAATTCCCGGAACAGGAGGCGAATATCATTGATCATATGACCGTTCACCGTGCGGTGAGTGTATTTAAGATACTGGATATTAATCAACAAAAAGACATTATTAAGGAATTGCCCGCTCGTAAAACAGCTAAAATTCTGAATGAACTGCCTCCAGATGACCGTACCGACTTTTTAGAAGAATTACCCAAAGCCGCCATTAGAGATTTAATAAAATTATTGGATCCTGAAGAACGCAAAATTACCCTTTCGTTATTAGGCTATCCTGAGGACAGTGTGGGTCGTTTGATGACACCAGATTATGTTTATGTGTATCCACAATATACAGTGGCTCAAGTATTGGATACAATACGCAAATA
>CANHIR010000052.1 GCA_947461015.1 Bacteroidota bacterium
GTAAGAGCTCACGAACAAGACAAGTAATTGTTTTGTAGGGTAAACCTTGGGTGCTGTAATGCCACGTAAAGGAACGTTTGAGAGCGACTCGTTCGAGTTCCAGGGTAGGCAGCAAGACTTCATCAGTAATGGTGAGGCTAGATAAATGATAGTTTAGAAACAGAATCCGGCTTATGAGGCTTGTAGTACTTTTTAAAATTAAAAACTGATCATGACGATAGAACAAATTAAGCGCATGAAGGACCAGGTATCTGTCCTGAGGAGGTTTCTTTGACGTTGACAATCGACTCCAAAAAGTAGATCAAGACAAACAAATGTCCTTGTCTCCCGGTTTTTGGGATGACAACACCCGCGCTACGGGCATCATGAAAGAAATTAAGATGAATGAATATTGGATTCATCTATTCCAAGCGGTGGAATCAAGCGTGGAAGACTTTACTGTATTATTTGAGTTTTGGAAAGGAGGGGATGCTACAGAAGAAGAAACCAAAACTGCTTTTGATAATGCCACCATATTAATTGAAGATGCTGAATTTAAAAGTACATTAAATAAACCCGAAGACGAGCTACCAGCAATCATGCAAATCAACCCAGGGGCTGGAGGAACAGAGAGTCAGGATTGGGCGGAAATGCTGCTTAGAATGTATAGCATGTATGGTGATAAACAAGGTTGGACTGTTACATCATTAGATTATCAGGAAGGGGATGGCGCAGGAATAAAATCAGCTACCATTCAATTTGATGGCCCCTTTGCTTACGGTTTTTTAAAAGCAGAATCGGGGGTGCATCGTTTAGTAAGAATTTCACCTTTTGATAGCAATGCTCGCAGACATACTTCCTTTGCCTCGGTGTATGTATATCCATTAATTGATGATACCATTGAAATTACGGTAAGCCCAGCCGATATTGAATGGGAGTTTTATAGAAGTGGCGGTAAAGGTGGCCAAAACGTAAATAAAGTAGAAACTGCAGTACGTTTAAAACATATTCCTTCAGGTATTATTGTGGAGTGTCAGCAGTCTAGAACACAAGGAGAGAATAGAGAGATAGCTATGAAGATGTTAAAGAGTAGATTGTACGAAGCCGAGATGCGTAAGCAACAAGAAGCTTTAAATGCAACTAATTCTACCAAGAAAAAAATAGAGTGGGGAAGTCAAATTCGCTCTTATGTTTTCCATCCCTATAAAATGATTAAGGACCATCGAACAGATTATGAAGTGGGCAATGTTGGGCCCGTAATGGATGGTGAAATAGATGGATTTATTAAAGCGTATTTGATGTCTGAAAAAACAGCATCTTAATTTTTAGGGGATAGCAAATCGAATTTGCTCTTTGGTCTTAGATCTTCCAGCCATTTAAATCCTTTTATTTGTTGATCGTCTTTGGGGGTTTGTCCCATTGGGGACATTTTTCCAGCAAGTTGATTAATAAATATCACTTTGGACACTTCATTGTTTTCAAAATTCACCTGAATAGTTTGCGCAGATGAATGGTTCATACCAATAAAGTTTTTATATTCATCTAATGCGAAATAAATATTTTCAGCATTTCCTCTGGTTTTCATTTTTACAAGTTCTCCGTCTTCATTAAACCAAGCATTTAATTTATTCCCTTTAAGTTGATTGAAATACTTGGTAGTATCCACACGATTAATGGCGAAGGCATTTTCAAAAACCAATAATTGTTCAGGTTTTTTATTATTTAAAAACATATAAATCGTATCTCCTGTTATTTGATTATTGTTGGACCAAACAATGGGCTTATTCAACAATCTAATAGTGGAGTCGTTTAGTGCATAAAACAAGCTATCGCAACTTGCTTGCAAAGAATCGGAGTAAACCTTTACGTGATGGAAAGCTTCAAAGTATTTATTAAGGCTGGTGTCTTTAATTACACCAACACTATCTCTTGCTTTATTGAATGGTCTTTTTAAATCACTTGTTCTTGCACCATATAAAGTATCTGCAGTAATAAACAAAGTATCTTTTTTTTGTTTAATTAGTAGCATAGGTAGTTCGGTTGCTAATAAAATATCTTTCTTACGATTGGTTTTAATATTATTTGCCATTAAATCAAAACTGGCACTGTCTTTTGATCTATATACGGCGTTTCCTCTAAATTCACCAATACCAACTGAATCATCAATAGCCATTTCATCAGCGATAAAAATATAAGTGCTATCGTCTACCGAAGATCGGTCATATAAATAACCCTTGCGCGTCCCTAAATTATAATTTCCATTGCTTGTTCTAATGGTTCTTGTGTTTGATCTAATTTTTGTAGGACTTATAAAGTTTGCCAGTTGTGAATAAGTATTGTACTCTAATGTGTCTGTAGTTATATGATTCTCAGGATCTTTCAAATCTACTTTCTTTCTAAAAATAACATCTCTCGTTACCCCATAATAAAAACCTTCCACACTGGTTAAAGTTGTATTGTTTCTAATTAGTTTTCCGCCTTTTAAAAAGCTTCCAATTTTAATAGATACATCATAATCTAAAGAATCTGTTGTTAAAATACCACGGCCATCCGTAAGCTTCACCTTTTTTCTTAGTATTGCTTTTTTGGTATTGCCATTGTATTTTAAATAATCGGCGTATGTATGAACACTGTCAGCATCATTGATATGCACATTGCCAAATCCTTCTAATGTATTTAAGGTAGAATTTAAAATGATACTATCTCCGTATAACAATGTTTTACCTTGCTTAATATTAACATGGCCCACTAGGATTAAATAATCCATGCTGTCCATTTTTTTTACATTGTAAGTTTCAGCAGATAAGAATTCAATTAGTTTAGCAGCGCTATCAATTTGAGTTGCATTGGTGCCTCCGAATTTATATTGTGCATTCGAATGCAAAAATGCGAATAGGCAAAGTGTAAAAATATAGCCAATCTTCTTCATTATGGTGTGGTGTCTGCGATTGGCTTAATTAATGGTGCGGACTTGTCTTTTTTGCCAAATACGGAGAGGTTCACATATCTTTTAGGATGCGTTTTTACATCATCTACTAAAGTGTTGATACTTTTAATGGTTCCTTGTAATTGATTGTAAATAGTTGGATCATTTAGCAGTTTAGCGGCAGTCCCATCTCCATTGTTTAAATTATGTATTGTTTGAGTAAGTTCGCCAACTACCACTTGGATATCTTTGATTGTCTTAGACAAATCAATATCTTTTATTTGCTTAGTTGTTGTATCCAAGTTGCTAATAATGTCATTAATTTTTTTATTATTATCGTTTAAGTTTTTTGAAAAACTATTCAAATTATTGGCAGTCATCGCAATAGATCCACTTTGATTTTGCAACATGGCTTCTAGCGATTCCATAGATTTATTCAAGCTAATGGTTGCAGTACTTAAGTTTGACAAAATTTGTTCAATGTTTGCTCTGTTTTGCTCGTTAAGTACTTTGTTTATATTACTTAATACTTTTTCTAAGTTTGAAATTGTTTTTTTAGTTTGCTCACCTAATGGAGAGAGCGTGTTCATTAAGTCGCCAAGCAAACTTGCAGCAGGCGCAGTTTTTATAGTATCTTCCGATTTTAAAAACGATTTAGCGTCGCCCAAGACAATGGCAATGCTATTGGTGCCTAATGGGTTGTCTTGAATGGTTGCAATTGAATTGGTTGGGATATTATAAACGTTATTCAACTTTATGGATACAATAATTTGAGATAAATCTGCCGACTTGTTTTCAATATCAAAAACAGTTCCCACTTGAAAGCCATTCACATACACAGGATTTGAAATAATAAGTCCTTTTGTATCTGTATATTTTGCATAGATAAAATTCCCCGACTTAAAAAGTGTTTTACCTCTTAGAAAGTTGAATCCTAATATGATCAAAGTGATGGCAATAATGGTAAGTGCCCCTACTTTTGTTTCGTTTGATACCTTCATCTTTATTATTTATGCTACTAATACAAAATTACCTAAAATATTTGGCTAATTGGCATTGGACTTTTTTTGGTTTTCCAATGAATTTTTATATCTAATTAAAGACTTAGTGATTACTTCACATATTTGATTTTGACCATCTTCGCTATTTAGGTATTCTTCATCTTCCGGGTTTGAAATAAAACCAGTTTCAACCAATACAGCTGGCATTTGAACTGCTGCAAGGACCCAAATTCCTTTTTGTCTTTGTTTTGCTTCGCGACTTAAACGGCCAGCCTTTTTAAATTCTTCCTCAATTGTCAATGCTAAACTTGCCGCACGTTGAAAATATTGCTGTGTTAATAAGCTTGCCATCATTGCCCTTGTTGGGTCGTTTGTATTTTGCTGATTCAATTCATTGATTTGTTTTTCTGATACAGAATCTAGTTTTTCAACAACTTCATCCACTGCATCACTTGCTAATTCCTTACGTTGGTTTGATTTATCTACATTGTATATAAAAGTTTCCGTACCCCTTGCTGAACTTGGTGTATAGGTAATTTTGTAAAGGGGCACTTTGCTTGTTACCTTTCTTTTTTTTCCTTTCTTTTTTACGTAGTGCGTTTTGGTTGTATATCCTACAATTTCTCTATTTCTTCTTGGATCTACCGAATTGGTATGGATACAAATAAATAAATCCCCTTTGGCAGCGTTTGCAATTTTGGCCTTTTCCACAACAGAATTGAAAATATCTTTTCTCCTGGTTAATACTACTTCAACATCTGGAATAGAGGCTTTAATATATTCTTCTAGTTTTAGAGAGATTTCTAATGAAATTTCAGCCTCGGTTGAATATTTCCCATTTGCACCTGGGTCGGTACCGCCATGACCTGGGTCAATAATTACACGTTTTAATGTTTTTGGCTGGCTTTGGGCATGAAGTTTTGTGGCACTTGCCAAGAAAATGGCAAAAATGCCTAAAGTAAATGCTAAAATCAGTCTATTTTGCTTCATAATCAGTTCCTTAATGCTGTTTTAGTTTATTTTTGCACCAGTGATACATCTAGGATACAAATTTAACGTAAAATACAGGCCCCTTATTGTAAAAACAGGGATTTTACTATTATTAACAATAGTTTTATCTACCTCATGGGTAAATGCGCAGCTTTTCAGGCCAAAAAATCAGAAAATTATCCCTAAATCACAGGTTCAAAAGGATACCATTAGTGACACTGTAAAACAAAAGGATAGCATTGTTCTAGTTAGGTCTTTGAGGATGTCAAAAGATAGCCTAGATGCTATTGTTGATTACAATGCCCTTGATTCAGGGGTAATGATTATTAAAACCAAAGAGTTTTTCCTTTATGGCAATGCCAAAACCGTCTATAAATCATCGCAATTAGAGGCTGCAAATATCATTTTTGACCAACAATCACAAAATATCAAGGCATACGGAGCAAAGGATACTTCGGGTAATCCCTTAAGTAATCCAAAGTTTAAGGAAGGGCAAATGGTCTCCGTTAATGACTCTATTTTGTTTAATTTAAAATCAGGCAAGGGGCTTACAAAAAACACCAATTTCCAACAAGGGGAGATTTTTGTAAATGCAACTACTATGAAAAAAATTAGCAAGGATGAGGCATTTGCGTGGAAGGCAAAATTTACCACCTGCAATTTGGATGAACCTCATTTTGCTTTTGTCACCAAGAAATTAAAAATCATTACCGATAAATTTGGCTTATCTGGACCAATTTATCCTGAATTTGAGGGTGTACCCATTCCGCTACAAATTCCTTTTGCTATATTCCCATTAACAAGAGGAAGGCATTCGGGTTTAATGGCACCGGCTTTTAACACAAGTGAAGATTTTGGATTGGGATTGGAAGGGCTTGGTTATTATAAAATATTAAATGATAATGTAGACGCAACTGTTAGAGCAAATATTTATTCTTATGGTGGCTGGAGTGTAAACCTAAACACCAAGTACATAATGCGATATAAATATTTGGGGAATTTTAATTTGGCACTTCAAAATACAAAAATTCTAAATCGCAATACTTCCATAGCCGATGAATTTACAGGAGGTAGAACTTTTATGTTAAACTGGTCACATCAAATGGATAATAGAGCATTGCCAGGCACTAGTTTTTCTGCTAACGTAAATTTTGGAAGTTCTAAATACAATTCCTATTTATTAAATAACCCGTATCAAAATTATCAAAATAGATTAAGCTCATCCATTTCCTATACCAAGTCTTGGAATAATTTATACAATCTATCCATTAATATTAACCATAGTCAAAATACAAATCAAAGAACGGTAAACTTAAGTTTGCCTAATATTAATTTTAATGCATTGACAATTTATCCATTCCAAAAAAAGGATCAAATAGGTGCTGGGAAATGGTTTGAGAAAATTGGTATTGGTTACAATGGCTCTTTCCAGAATCAGATCAATTTTTATGATTCTTCCATAAATATCAATCGTTTATTAGATACCATGCAATGGGGGGCAACACATAGTATCCCAATAACGTTATCTCTTCCCAGTTTAGGGCCCATTACAATTTCCCCATCCATTGGATTTGAAGATAAGTGGTTTGGTCAAGCCAATACCATGCAATGGAACGATAAATTAAAAAAAGTAGATACTACTATTTCTAGAGGTTTTTACAATGCTGCACATGTTACATTTGGTTTAGGAACTTCAACTAGAATTTTTGGAACCTATAAAATAAAAGGAGATTATGTTGAAGCGATAAGACATGAAATTAGGCCTTCTTTAAGTTTTAATTATACGCCGGATTTAGCATCTTCTTATCATTATTCTGCCCAAGTAGATTCAACTGGAAGAAGGTATCGGTTTTCTAAATTTGATGGTATAGGAATGGGTGGTGCTTATTCGGAAGGTAATTTTGGGGGGCTTGGTTTTGGGATAGACAACTTACTTGAGATGAAAGTGAAAGAAAAGGGAGACACTTCGGAGACTGGTTTTAAGAAAGTGAAACTGCTTGAAGGTTTTGGTTTTAATTCTAATTACAACTTCTTAGCAGATAGTTTTGCTTTGGGAAATTTTAATTTTTATGCAAGAACTTTATTGTTTAACACAATCAATATAAGTTCTTCGTTCTCAATTGATCCATATGCCACCGACAAACAAGGGTATCGTGTTAACAGATTAGACATAGATCCCACAAAATTTAAGTTTGGTAACATTACAAATGGGGGTATTTCTTTTTCAACATCATTTAAGAGTAAATCAAAAAATGAAGCGGCTTCAAAAAAGAAAGAAATTCCATTAGATCCGTTCATGACACCGGAGGAGCAACAAAGGCAATTGCAATATGTAAGAGCCAATCCAGCTGAATTTACCGATTTTGACATCCCATGGAATTTAACAGTTTCCTATTCATTTAATTTCACAAGGGTTTTAAAGCCAGATTATTCGGGATATAAAACTCAAACCTTCAACTCACTAAATTTTAATGGTGATTTTAGTTTAACGCCAAAGTGGAAAATTGGGGGAACCGGTTACATTGATGTTGAAAAGGCAAGCATTCAACAGTTAAGTATGTTTATTACCAGGGAAATGCATTGTTGGCAATTGGCAATTAATGTTACGCCAATTGGATTGTATAAGTCATTTAGCATTACCGTAAATCCAAAGTCAGGTATTTTAAGAGACCTGAAAATTAACAGGAGTAGAACCTTCTCCTCGTCTTCTTATTAAACAAAATACAGCCAATTTATTTTGAGTGCTCCAGATAATAGGCAGCCATAATATCATATATATTACCTTTCAAAGAATCAATAGAATGTCCTTGTGGGTATACTGCAGGAAGAATATGCATTTCAATTTTACCAGGTTTAAAATACATGCTAGGCTTAGCTGGCAACATTTTTTTGGTATTTAATAGAATAATGGGTACGATTGGTTTTTGTGTATCAATGGATAATTTAAAAGCACCATCATAAAATGATTTTAATGGAGCTGAAGTCTTGTTTCTAGTGCCTTCTGGGTAAATGAGCATGTCTAGTCCATGATTTAATACGTATTTCATTTTCTCATAACTTTCTTGCCGGCTTTTACTATCATTTCTATCTACTAAAACAGTTCCAATTGAATAAATCCATCCAAAAATTGGCACATAAGACAACGACTTTTTCGCAATGGTTTTATTGGCTCTAGGTAAGAAAGGGAAACTCACTGGAATGTCTAACATACTATTATGATTGCAAACAACAATTGCATTTTCTAATCCATCAAATTCATTTTTGCCTTTTACTGAGAATCGAATTCCTGATAAAAACATAAATGTGCCCATCCAAATTTGAGACATATGACGATGCCATTTTGTTTTATTCGGCTCAGGTAAGAAAGCACACAATATATAAAACCACATATAAATAAACATAGTAGAAGCAAATACAAGTAATGCCCATATGGCTAATATCCTTGCAATTATTAATTTTACTTGTTTCATAGTATAATTTGTTAAATTATGGCATCCAATTTATTGGATCTTTATTTTTTTCAGTCAAATATATATTAGTACTGCTAAAATGTTTACATCCAAAAAAACCATTGTGCGCACTTAATGGAGAAGGATGTGCTGCTTTTAGGATTTTGTGTTTTGTGGCGTCTATAAGTACTTGCTTTTGATGTGCGAAGTTACCCCATAAAATAAAAACTACATTGGTTTTTTGTTTTGAAATTATTTCAATTACATCATTTGTAAAATCCATCCAGCCAATTTTACTATGGCTTGCAGGCTCATTGGCCCTTACAGTGAGTACTGCATTTAATAATAAAACACCCTGGTGTGCCCATTTTGTTAAATTGCCAGTAGTAGGGATAGGCATGCCAATGTCTTTATTTAATTCCTTATAAATATTAACTAAGGATGGTGGAATTTTTACACCATCGGGAACTGAAAAGCTTAATCCCATAGCTTGTCCTGGATTATGATAAGGGTCTTGCCCTAATATTACTACTTTAACATCATCAAACGGTGTTTGATCAAATGCATTAAATATGAGCGCTCCTTTTGGATAAATATTACTTTTTAAAGCTTTTTCAGTTTTAAGATGTGCACTAATTTTCGAGAAATAAGGCTTCTCAAATAATCCCGATAATGCTTTTTTCCAGCTAGCCTCAATTTTTACATCCATAATTTTCCGTTTTTATAAGCATACTTTATTAGCCTATATTTATTGATCATTCTCTCCATATCAATGATCAATGATTTTCTTGGTATTTGATTGAAATTAGGTAAACTGGTGGAATTGATTTGTAATTCTTTTAATTGGTTGATAGCGATGTCTCCAAATGCAGGTATAATAGAAGTATTAATGGCAAATTGTTGTTTTGTGTAATTTGAAACTGGTAAGGATTCAATACTTTTTTTGAATAATAATTTTTGTTGTGCATAAATCATTTCAATATTTGCTATATCATTTTGAGTATTTGCAAATGTGTAAATTCCTTCCATTGTATCCTTGTAAGTATCGTATAAATCATTGGTCAATTGAATAAGGCCTCCTAAATGATACCAACAGTTGTCAACTTGCTTATTGTTAGGGTCAATTAAATAATGTCTACACATTAATAAACTATAACCGCCTTTTCGTTGGGTAATATCTATCAGCTCTTCCAAAATTATTTGAGCATCAAATTGCTTTGCTGAATCCTTTTGAGCCAAATGTACTTGTTTCACCACCTCCCAATATTCCTGCGCATCAGGCACTTGTGCTATTAAGCCAAGGTGCATTGCTACTAAAACACGTTCTTTAAAATTTACAGGGACCACTGTTTGAGGATGGTATGATATTTCAAACACTCTTTGGTCATCCATTTTTACATCGTCGGTTAATTCATCATACAAAACAGTCATTAAAAAGTATTGGATATTTCTTTCAATTTCTGCTTTGTTATTTTTTCTATTGTAAAGCCCGGAAAAGGTATTTGCTACATAATGCAATTGAATGCTTTGGTACCTTGCAACTTTTTTAATTAATGCAGGATCGAAATTGCCATTATATTTAATTTCCAATGCTTTTAAATAGGCAACACCCCATTTTTCGGATTGCTTCAATTTTGTAAATGAAATGATTATTAATTTACAAATGGTGCGTATGAAATGCAAAAAGTACATATGGCTAAATTAATTCATTTTTACTTCATATTTAACCTTAAATTGAGTTCAAAATGAATTTTATGAAGTGGATGAAAACAATCATCATTATCTTATTATTTTCAAATGTAGTAAAAGGGTATAGTCAGGATTCTAATACAGCCATAATTACTTTATATAGCAATGGCTATACTTTTCCAAGGGCGCAAGGGGAGGAAGCATTTATTACAAAGGATGGATTATTGTCTTGGTCTGATGCCAATAGATTAACTAAAGTTTATTTTTATGTTGCTAAACCAACTTCTATAGATGTTTCATTACAATTAGGACAATTTATTGAAGCTAGTAAGTTGTCTATAAGCATGGATGGAAAATCAAAAGCACAAGTTGTTGCTGTGCGTAATAATGATGCTAAAGTTTTGGTTGGCCATTATCAAATTATAGATACTGGGTATCATTACTTTGAAATAAAAGGAGCTTCGCAAAAAGGAACAAAATATCCTGACATACATGCTTTTCTTTTTGAAAATTTTACGAATGGAGCTATTCAATACAATACCAGTCACTATAGAGGGGCGGCATCAACCCATTTAAGATATTCAGTTCCTGGGGACAGCGCAGTGCAATGGTTTTATACCGAAGTAATGGTTCCCAGTGAAGTGCAACATTCAGTGAATGCCTATTACGAAACCAATGGATTTCATAGTGGGTATGGGGGTATTCAAATTAACAGTGCAACCGAAAGAAGATTTATTTTTTCTATTTGGAGTTTGTTTAAGACAGATGATCCTAAACAAATCCCAGCCGATTATATAGTGCATTTAAATAAAAAAGGGGATCATGTTTTTACCGGTGAATTTGGTGATGA
>CANHIR010000053.1 GCA_947461015.1 Bacteroidota bacterium
GATTTAGTGGATTTGGTAGCGGGAGCAGCCACAGGCTTGCGTCCCCTTTTTGGTTTGTCGTCTTTTTCTTGCACTGTAAATCTTATAATTTATTTAAAAATCGAATGAGTTCGGGGGGCTTTTTGAGAATCTTTTTTGAATTTTTGGTCCAGATGACAGGACCGATTGGGGTTTGGGCGATATAAATAAAAATACAAATCGTCCCTTTCTAATGCAATGTTAAGCCCTTTTTCAATAAAAAAACAATTTTTTATGGGTTATCTTTGCCTTCCAAATCGTTCAAACAAGTTATATGTTCAACCAAAGAGTAAAAATCAAGCAATTATTAAGCGGAACCGATAGTGCAAGTGCCGTTGGGTCCGAAGTGGTGGTCATGGGATGGGTACGTACTTTTCGCAATAATCAGTTTATCGCTTTGAACGACGGTAGTACCAATAATAATGTTCAGGTAGTGGCGAGCCTTGGTGAATTTGATGATGCATTGTTAAAGCGTGTAACAACGGGTGCTTCTTTAAAAGTAAAAGGTATCGTTGTGGAAAGCCAGGGTAAGGGACAAACAGTAGAAGTAAAAGCAACGAGCATAGAAATATTAGGAGACAGTGACGCCGAAAAATATCCATTGCAACCAAAAAAACACTCTTTAGAATTTTTAAGAGAGAAAGCACATTTGCGTTTTAGAACCAACACGTTTGGGTCGGTGTTTCGTATTCGCCATTCTTTAGCATTTGCGGTGCACCAATTTTTTAATGAGCGTGGATTTTTATATTTACACACACCTATTATTACAAGTAGTGATGCCGAGGGTGCAGGTGAAATGTTTCGTGTAACCACGCTTCCTTTAGAAGGTGCGCCAAAAAACGATAAGGGTGAAATTGATTTTTCACAAGATTTTTTTGGCAAGAGTACCAACTTAACAGTGAGTGGTCAATTGGAAGGAGAGCTAGGCGCCATGGCGTTTTCAGACATTTATACATTTGGTCCAACCTTTCGTGCGGAAAATTCAAATACGACAAGACACCTTGCAGAATTTTGGATGATTGAACCCGAAGTGGCATTTAATGATTTAGAAGACAACATGAATTTGGCCGAAGATTTTATAAAATATTTGATTGCTTATGTCATGAAGCATAATGCCGACGACTTAGCATTTTTAGACACGCGCTTAGCGGAAGAAGAAAAACAATTACCAACCGAAAAAAGAAGTGGATTAGGATTGGTTGAAAAATTAAAATTTGTGTTGGAAAATGGATTTGAAAGAATTACGTATACCGAGGCAATTGATATTTTATTAAACAGCAATCACTATAAGAAAAAGAAATTCCAATACGATGTAAAGTGGGGCATTGATTTACAAAGCGAACATGAAAGATTCTTGGTAGAACAACATTTTAAAAAACCAGTCATTGTAACCAATTATCCTGCTGCCATTAAAGCGTTTTATATGCGCATGAACGATGGTTGTGAACCAGGTAAAGAAACGGTGGCCGCGATGGATATTTTAGCGCCGGGCATTGGTGAGATAGTGGGTGGATCACAAAGAGAAGAGCGCTTGGAAAAACTAGAAGCAAGAATGAACGCCATGCATATTCCATTGGAAGAGATGAGTTATTACTTAGATACACGTCGTTTTGGAAGTGTACCACACGCCGGATTTGGATTGGGCTTTGAGCGTATGGTACAGTTTGTAACCGGCATGACCAATATCAGAGACGTAATTGCTTTTGCAAGAACGCCAAACAATTGTGAATATTAAATATGGGAATTTTATTTGTATTAATTGGAGCTTTTTGTTTTGCCATAAGTAATGCATATTGGAAAAAAGTTACCCAAACCATACCGTATCAAATTGGTATGTTTTATCGTGGCATTTTTGCTTCAAGTGTTTTTGCCATTTTATATTTTGGTTTCAGACACACTCCATTTTTTAAATACTGGGTAATACAAGATTTGACATTGAATACTCATTTTTTATTGTCCATTGCGTTGAGTGTTTTTAATATTTTTGGACTTATGTTTTTTTTAAGAGGCATTCAAAAAGCGCCTGTAAGCATTGTGGTGCCGGTGTCTGCGTTAAAAGTGTTTACTATTTTAACGGCCGTTTTTGTGGTAGGTGAACTATGGCAAATGCAATATTTATATGCATTTATATTATCAACGGGTGGCTTGTTATTATTGTATCTAGACGGATCTGCACATGCAAGTGCTAAGGAGCAAAAGTCAGGCGTACTTTATGGCTTGGCTTCCAGTTTTTTTTGGGGTAGCTCTTACGCTTTGTATAATTATCCTATAACTAAATGGTGGGGACCATTGGGTTTTAGTTTTATCGTTGAAACCACTGCCATGTTATTTGGGCTTGTCTTAATTATTAAAGATGGCTTATTGGGCCAAATCTTTAATTATACAAAATCTATCCATATACAAACTTATATGGTACAAGGAATATTGTTGGTTGCGGGAGGCTTGGCCATTAATATTTCTTATGGGTACCTACCCATCATGGTCATAAATATATTAATTATTAGTAGCCAGCTACTTTCGGTAATATTAGGTTTTGTCTTTTTTAAAGAACGCTTGAGTCAAAAGCAATGGATGGGACTTCTTTTTATAATGATTAGTTTTTTTGTAGTAGCAGTGCCATATAAACAAGTTGTTTTATGGATCCAGCAGCTTTTCCGTTAGGCAGGGAGTTGTAGTTTTTGCAATTTTCAATAAACAAGCTCAAATTTTTGCTATTTAAGGCGGCCTGGCCTATATTTGCTGCCCGAACAAAGCAATTTGTAAGGATGGATTCCATTTCGATGGCGCTGTAGCTCAGTTGGTAGAGCAAAGGACTGAAAATCCTTGTGTCCCCGGTTCGAGCCCGGGTGGTGCCACAGAAAACTAAAAAGCCCTCAACGAAAGTTGGGGGCTTTTTAGTTTAATAGGACAGGTTTTATTCAATATACTTTACCACTCTTGCTAGCTTTCCGTTCGCGTTAATACCTTCCAATACAATTTGTAATTTTTTACTAATATCATTGTTGAAAAATTCTATCCGCACTCTTGAACTTTTCTTATTCGTTAATAAATAAGGGTTCCAGTAAAGGGTCGCTCGAATATCTTCATCAAAATTTTCAGTCGGCTTATCATAGTTTGGATGATAAAATTCTTTGAATACCGAGTATCCTCCCAACACGGCATATTCCATTCCCTTGCTGTTTACGTTTCCTCCTCTATTGTTAGATCCGCGCTTTGTATAAATTGCAATTGCTCCACCACTTCCTCCCCCCATAGATCCAAAAAAAGGAGGGCGCATTGCCTTGATGTAAGAGATATCGGTAATAGGAAGGGATTGAACTTGATCAATGGTGGTATTAATTTCATCTAAAAAGAAATCCGTATTGGATCCCCTCCAAGTAGCAGTTGGCGGTGATCCATTAACCGTAATACTTAATCCAGGAACCTTTGCTTGCAAATAAGTTAAGATATCAATTGATGAAATCATATTTGCATCTGCAGACAAATCAAAAGAAATTCCATCACCCCCCGAAAACAAACCAGTAGCATATTTTTCATCTAATATTTGAACCGCCGACTTTGTTCTTGATTTAACAACAACTTCACTTAAGGTTAATGAGGACAATAATTTTTTTTGTCTTTCCTGTTCTAATAAAATTGAATTTAACCTAGTCCTAGCAAGGCTATCATTAAGGGGATTGCTAAACGGATCTGCCTCTAAATTTATTTTATGAATACGCTGATTTAATAATCCGTTATCAAAATGAATGACGTAAGTATTCCCTTTTGATTTTCCATTAACACCATAATAAATTTTGGAAGTATCATAAAAAAAAGCATTTTTTTCTTCAAAAACGCCATTTTTACCAACGGGTAAAAACAACATTTTCTTACTGCTGTCTTTACCAAGTACAATCAAATTTAATAATAGATCCTCATTTAGCCTAGGTGCATTACTACCATAAACCTTACCTGTTATTTTCATTAAATCTGTTTCTATGGGATAAAGCTGTTTTGGTAACACGGCGTTTTTAATTTTTTCCCAATCAAATTTTCTCCACCCATTCGTAAGCATAACTAAATCTAAATGTGCAGCAACACTATCTGCATCGCTTGAAAAATAATATGCCGGGCTGTATACCCTTCCCTTAATATCATTGCTCAATAAAAAATCAGCATAAATTGTTTGTTGCTCAGGTAGCACAACTGAAGCATCTGTTATGGACATAGACATATTGGCCGCAGTAGTGTCTTTTACATATAATTCAAGTACGGTCTTGCCCCTCTTTTTAATATTTGCGACTTGTACGGTAACCTGTGCATTAAATTCATGCAGCCGATTGTTAACCAAAATAATTCTTTCTGCAATCGGTAACCAATCACTGGTAAAAAGAGATATTTGAAGTATTCCAGTAGGTAGTTCGTCTATAGGTAAAGCTGCTTTTTGGACCAATCGTTCCTCGCCTTTAAATTCAACCTTATACATGATATGCTGGTTTTGATGAACGAGCATATTCATTTTTTTAAAATTATCGGGTACACTCATTGTTCTTTCTACTTGTACATACGCCTTTTCATTATCCATTGAAACATTCATAATTACACCGTACGGATTAGCCGGCATAATCGCGGTAGTACCTTTTTGTCCGTTTTCATCGGTCCAGCTTAATTGATAGCTTTCGCCTGCAACTGGTTTTAATTTGAACGCTCCCATTCCATCATGTGCCACTTTTAGGGTGTCAAGTATTTTGTTTTTATTGTTCACCAAAAACCCCTTAATAAAAACAGGGATGCCCGTATTGTTGGTGGCCTTAAATGCAACCCTGCTTCTTAAATCATTTACCAACACTCCGCCTTCTGGAAACACAACCACTTTCGTTAATTGATTTGTTTGCGCTTTTTGTTTTGTATCTTTTTCAACATTAATTGGAATATTTCTTTCATACAGAAAACTACTATCGTCGTTTAACATCCAGCGTGTATAGGCCTTTACATGTAAGAAGGCACCCTTATAATCCTTTGGTACTTCAAAACTTCCTTTTGCGGATGATTGAAATAGGGGTGCAACGGTTTCTTTTAAAAAACTGCCATTGTTATCGTACCAAACCACATATACATTTTTACTAAGATTCGTCCATTCAAGTCCATTTAATATATATAGTTTATAAAACAGGGTTTCTCCAACATTGTACATGGTTCTATCCAATTGCATATGGATTTTTTCATGAGAGAACTGTTCTTCATAAACTTCTAAGGTAGAATCATAAACCTGGGCTTGTCCTTTTTCAAAAAAGAACAAAAGCAACAAGCATAAAAATAGTTTGAATGTGCGTGATTTCATGGACCTAAAAATACACATATTAATCAAGGAAAGAAAAAGTAAAAGGGCCGTGTTTTGCTAGTTTAATTTAGCTTTATAATTCCCCCTTTCTTTTAATTCCTCTATAAAATCAAACAAGGGCGGCTCCGAGCTATTGTCCATTAATTCATAAATATGATCACCCTGCTTTATAGCGATATAATTGTGCAATGTTGAATTTCCTTTCTTTTCTACCAAAGCATTTTTAAGTTTTGCGATATCTTGCTGAGATAATTTTACTACAAATGACTCCCCCTCTCCTTTTAAATATTTTTCTTGAGCGCGTTCATAATCAGAGGAATTAATTATTAAAGTTTTTACATAGTAGTTGCGTCCTTGTTTATTAAGCTTCATTTTATATACATTATAATTAAAGCAGCCACTCATTACATATTCAATCTCTATATCATCAAAAATCATTTGGTATTCAAGTGTATTAACAAAGAGTTTTGTTGTAAAAACATTTACACCTTGCTTAATCATTTGGATAGCATAACTATCTTTTGTATAATTAGTATCTGACCGCACTAAATTATTTTGGCTTATGGTAATAAACAACCAGGGAATAAAAAACAACTTTAACATATACGCCAATTTGCAGCAAAATAGCTACTCGTATGTTAAACAAATGTCAAGCATAAATGAATTAACAATGTTTTATCTCAACTCCTTCAACCACGCGATCATTAAACTCGGCCAACTAGCAAGCGCACCCTTATCAAGTGCTAGTCCAAAGCCATGTCCACCAGTTGGATAAATATGCATCTCAGCAGCCACGCCATTTTTTTTCAGCCCTTGATAATAGTATAAACTGTTTTCAACAGGCACTCCATTATCGTCCGTCGCATGCACCAAAAAAGTAGGAGGCGTTTGTGGTGTAATTTGCAATTCATTGGAATATAATTTTACCATGGCATCAGCAGGATGTTTTCCAATTAAATTATTTCTGGAACCCATATGTGCAATGTTTTTATCCATAGAAATTACGGGGTAAATTAAAATGCTAAAATTAGGTTTTGTATCTTCTTCAAAATGAGTGGATAAGGTTGACGCTAAATGACCGCCAGCTGAAAATCCCATAATGCCTATTTTATTTGGGTTTATATTCCATTCACCAGCGCGTGAACGAACGATACGCATGGCTTGTTTGGCATCTAATAATGGCACTTGATTGGGTGCGGTGCTTGAAAGCGAATCAGGTAATCTGTATTTTAAAACAAAAGCTGCTATGCCATGTGCATTAAAAAGCTTAGCAATATCCGTTCCCTCCCAATCATAAGCAAGTATTGAATATCCTCCACCCGGGCAAATAATTACGGCTTGTCCTGTAGCGCTTTTTTTATTGGGTAAATACACTTCTATTTGGGGTACTTGCACTTTACCAATTCTTACTATATCGGTACTTATTACTTGTTCTTGAATATTATTTTTTATACTCAAAGGAATGGACCCTTCGGACCAAAGATTAATTTTCATATTTTGACAAAAGCTATTCATGGCGCTAAATAATATTAGCAATGTAAAAAGAGGCTTCATAAAAAAGTATTAAGTAAATTTAATAATTATAATCAGTTATTAATTATTTGTTGTGTAGGCAATTTATAAGACTAGCTAGCTTTTATGCACCCAAATAATAAATTGTAAAAACTGCTTATATTTGTCATGGCCCCATTCATTTATCGTCACCACCCTTTTAAACAGAAATTTTAATATGAGATTAATCCTTGCAATTGTCATTTTAGCAATTTTGTTCGCTTCAAACCCAGGACTTAACGACCACCAAAAGGCGGTTAAGGCCAAAATAAGCCAATTTATAAAAAAGCAAACTTCTTCCAAGTCAAACGATACCAAATCGGAACAAGCGGGGAAAGCAATCTTGGGGTTGGTTGGTGAAAGTATGGCCAACGAGGTGGTAAACGAGGTGATTAAGCGAAAAGACTACTTCTTCTTTTCACTGACTACTTTTGAATTTAATGGAAACGAGAAAATTATAGGCATTGGCATATTTGGGGAAGTTTATATTTCAAATGGAATAGAGAAAGAGTTAAATAATTATGTCAACAAGGTAAAATCTAACTTTGATAGTCCAAAAGGTTCAATGGATAATTAATGGTTAGCCAAAATTTTAAAATAAGTTGAAATAATATCTGTCCTAACTTATATAGACGCTCTTCGTAAAAATGCGGTATTCTGTTTTAATGAAAAAAACAATCCTTTCAATAATAATTGGCCTCCTATTTGTAAACTACATATCGGGTCAAGTAGTAGATACAATAATTGTCAAAAATGCCTATATATCTTATTTTTCTTTTGAATTAAAGGCACCTATTTATAATACATACTACTTATATAAAGGCGGAGGTGACTCAAAAAGAACAAATTTTAAACACGAGTATAGATCTGCCGAAAACGCCGACTACGCCAAAAGCGGATATGATAGGGGGCATCTAGTAAGTGCTGAAGATTTTGCATATAATCAATCGCTTGAAAATCAAACATTTAGTTATTATAATTGCTTTCCACAAAACAAAAAACTAAATCGTGGACCTTGGAAAAGTTGGGAAATGAAAATTAGAGAAGAAAGCCAATTATGGCCATTAAAAATATACGTGGGTGGAATATACGGCAACAAAAAGATAAAAAATTCGGTAGCTATTCCGGATTATTGCTGGAAAGTTGTTTACAATCAAAAAACACACTTAATCTTACATGTATTAATTTTTAAAAACGACAACTCTTGCGAAACAAATAGGTTAACGCTTGAAGGATTAAAGCAAAAATTAAAAACAAAAATAGTATTCAATTCCAATTAATTAAATCTTATAAAAACACATAATATATAACAAAAACAATTTTTTTATATTCAATTAAAATCATATCTTTTCATTTCAATATATTTTAATTATGAAAACTCTAAGATATTATACTATATGCTTAGCACTTGCTTTGTTATCGTGTGGCCGTTCTAATAATCAAAATCCTGCAAAAGAAAACAAAACTAATAATACCCAAGCTCAAGAGGACAATAAAAAGTACAATTATAATATATACATAGAAAATTCTGAATCTATGTTTGGTTATGTGAATGGTAACACTGAATTTAAGGATGTGCTTGTCCGCTTTATAAGCGATATCGTTAACAATAACCTAAATAATAAATTAAGTTTAAGTTTTATAAATGACACCATTTGCCCACAACAAACATCTAAAAATAATCCACTGGAAATTCAGTACTTTGTTCAAAATCTAAAACCGGTAAATCTTCAAAACACCAGCTGTACTAATAACACTTCTTATTTACCGAACATTTTAGAAAAATCTATCAAGACCAATCCTCAAGACGTAAACATATTGATTAGCGATTGTGTTTTTTCATCAGATAAGGGATCTTCAACAAGATATTTATCAATCGCAAAAGAAACCGTAAGAACACTTCTTCATAAACAAATAGAAACAAATAATATAGCTACAGTAGTATATAAATTTAAATCAAGCTTTTTTGGAAAATACTTTGTAGAATCAAATAACGGCCAAACCATTGACATACCAGGAACACAACGACCATACTATGTTATCATAACGGGACCCTCTGCGTCTGTAAATCAATTCTTAACAAAAATAAAAGTTGCCGAAACAAGAGAGTATAAAAACTATCAAAACAGTTTTTATTTATTAACGCCAAACTCAAGCAAGCCAGCTTCAAAAATTTTAATTAACAATAACAAAAAAGAAGGAAATTATAATTTATCCAAGAATGCAAAGGACTTAATCATAAACAATGCAAAGCCTTTTATTGATCCAGAAACTAAAGAATCAAAATTTGTTTTTAAGGTTGCATCCAACCTTTCATTTGTTAAAGCCGACGAGTCTTATATCACCAATGTCTCAAATTATGAAATCACAAAAGATTTTAAAATAGAAAGTATTGTTAAGATTACAGACACTTCAAACATTATAACAAAGGGGTTCGATCACATTATTACTCTGTCCTCTAACAAATTAAATCAAACGCAAACCGTACAAATAAAACTAAAAACAAAAACGCCAAATTGGGTTGCAGAAACGGGAACTGAAGACGACGGAAATCCGGACGAGGTGCATACATTTGGGTTTTCTTATTTAATGGAGGGTGTTTCACAGGCATACAATGATGTGTATAATGGGAAGGATCAATTTGTAATAGAAATCCAAGTAAACAAAGGGGATTCTGCCAATTCATCTAAAATTTCAATGCCCTGGATTTTGTTAATCATTGCTGTTGTTTTATTTGCGGGCATCATTATTTTAAAAAATAAAAAATAAGAATTTATGAATCTAAATGATATTGTAGCAACAATTTTTGAAAGCTTTAATTTTTATAGTGCTGCAGGGCTAGGGCTACATCTTAGTGGACTATCAACCGACTGTGGTTTATCGTCAAACCAATCTATTTACAATATAATATTTATATGTATTTTAACTTTAAATACGATAATAATGATAAATTATTATTATGGATTTTTTAATAGAGTAAAGTTCACTAATTTATTTACCTGGTTTTTAAACATCATAATAGGCAGTGGTATTGTGTTTTTGATCGCCTATTTCTATGCAAACAATGATTTTGAGACAAACAATTTTTGTCAAAATCTTACCATAACCCATTCGGATTGCGTTGGCTTTGGTTTAACAGCTTTTATATATGCAATCCTTTGGAGTTTAATTGTTTCAATGATAATAAAATGGAAAAGTAGTAATAACAAAAAAGTACCTTTTTAATATGTCAAAATTATTTTTATTTGCAATTGGCGGAACTGGATCTAGAGTTATTAAGTCACTAACGATGTTAATGGCTTCTGGAGTAAAACTTGACGGCGTAAGTGAGGTGATTCCTATTATCATTGATCCAGATAGTTCAAACGGTGACTTAACTAGAACTGTTGATATATTAAAAGAATATAAGTCAATTTGGAAAAAAACAAATTTTCCTTCTAATCCCGATAACGATTTCTTTAAAACAAAGATTTCCTCATTAGATGAACTTGGAGATGATAACAAATTTGTTTCAGATACGTTCACCTTTGATATTGATGGGGTAAAAACTGAAATATTTAGAGATTTTATTGGTTATAGCGAATTGACCAAAACCAACAAGGCCTTAATAAATGGTTTATTCTCAGATAGTAATCTAAATGCCGACATGCAGGTTGGTTTCAAAGGAAACCCCAATATTGGAAGTGTGGTTTTAAATAAATTTAAAGACA
>CANHIR010000054.1 GCA_947461015.1 Bacteroidota bacterium
GTTTTAGTAGATATGACCTTGAATCCAGCCAACCCAGGATTTGGCATTCAATTTCAACGCATAGACCTACCTAATAAACCCATCATAAAGGCCGATTGTGATTTAGTAACTGATACGAGTAGAGGAACAACCCTACAAATAGGGGATGCTAAAGTGAGTACGGTGGAGCATATTTTGGCGGCATTGGTTGGAATGGGCGTTGACAATGTATTGATAGAATTAAATGGCCCGGAAATTCCTATCATGGACGGAAGCTCTGCTCCCTTTATTGAGTTAATAGAAAAAATTGGCGTACTAGAACAAGATGCTGCAAAAGCATGGTATAGCATTGATGAAAATATTTTCCATTACGACGAAGGCAAAAGAGTGGAGATGGTAGCACTGCCCTCTTTAGATTATCAAATTACAACCCTTATCGATTTTAATAGTCCAGTCTTAGGGACCCAACACGCTGCTTTAAAAACCATCAAAGATTTTAAAGCGGAAATTTCTCCTTGTCGTACATTTTGTTTTTTACATGAATTAGAAGCTTTATTAGATCACGATCTTATTAAAGGTGGTGACATTAATAACGCCATTGTTGTTGTAGACAAACCTGTTACCGACGAAGAAATGGGACGCCTTGCAAAAGTATTTAAGCGCGAAAAAATAGAAGTAAAGAGTGAAGGATACTTAAACAATTTAGAATTAAGATTTCCAAATGAACCTGCTAGACATAAACTATTAGATGTTGTAGGCGATTTAGCATTAATTGGTTACCCTATTAAAGCAAGAATTATTGCCAACCGTCCAGGTCATAGCAGCAATGTTGAGTTTGCGAAAAAAATAAAACAGTACATCAAAAAAAACAAGCACGTTAAAGATGTACCTGTATATGATCCTGCATTAACACCTGTTTTTAATTTAGAACAAATTGAAAAGCTATTACCTCATCGCTATCCATTTTTATTTGTAGACAAGATCATTGAATTATCAGACACGGTGATTGTGGGTGTTAAAAATGTAACTTTCAATGAATGGTTTTTTCCTGGACACTTTCCAGGAAATCCAGTAATGCCAGGTGTATTACAAATTGAAGCATTGGCTCAAACAGGTGGTATTCTTTGTATCAATGCCATGCCAGAAGGAAACTACGATACTTATTTTTTAAAAATAGACAATTGTAAATTCAAACAAATGGTAAAGCCAGGCGATACCATGTTATTGAAAATGGAATTAACTGCTCCAATCCGTCGTGGCATTTGTGAAATGCGCGGCACTGTTTATGTAAACGGGAAAGTGGCAACCGAAGCAGACTTGGTTGCGCAGGTTGTAAAAAGAGCAGAATAAAAATTATAGAAATTATGACGCATCCATTTACTTACATCGATCCAAATGCAAAAATTGCACCCAATGTAAAAATTGATCCATTCACGGTAATTCATGGTGATGTAGTCATTGGCGAAGGCACTTGGATTGGTAGTAATGTGACCATTATGAATGGTACTAAAGTTGGAAAAAATTGTCGCATCTTCCCTGGCGCTGTTATTGGCGCTGATCCGCAGGATTTGAAATTTAATGGAGAAAAAACTTCAGTTGAAATTGGGGATGGCACTACCATTAGAGAGTTTGTTACCATAAACCGTGGTACATCTGATAGATGGATCACTAAAGTAGGAAACAATTGTTTAATAATGGCTTATAGCCACATTGCACACGACTGTATTATTGGAAACAATTGTATCCTAAGTAATAGTGTTCAAATTGCAGGTCACGTAACATTAGGTGATTATTCTTGGATTGCTGGGGTGAGTGCGGTGCACCAATTTGTAAACATAGGCCAACATGCCTATATTGCTGGAGGTAGCTTGGTAAGTAAGGATGTTCCTCCCTATATTAAAGCGGTGCGTAATCCATTAAGTTATGGTGGCGTGAATAGTGTTGGATTAAAAAGAAGAGGATTTGATTTAGAAAAAATAAATCACATACTAGATATTTACCGTTATATATTTAACAAAGGAATGAATACCACTCAGGCATTGGAATTTATTGAAGAAGAATTGCCTGCAACGGATGAACGTGATGAAATTGTTACTTTTATTAGAGAAAGTGGAAGAGGTATTATAAAACGTTTTGGTAAAGGTGTTGTAGAAGAAGATTAATTATGATAACCATTCGCCTACAAAAAGCAGGTAAAAGATTCAATAAGGATTGGATATTCAAGGACCTTGATTACACCTTTACAATGGGTGAGCATTATGCTTTAATTGGCAACAATGGATCTGGGAAAAGTACATTACTACAAATTATTTCGGGTTACGCAACTTTATCTAAAGGAACAATTGATTGGGGTGTTTACGACAGTAATAATATATTTCAACAAATTAGTTTAGCAGCCCCTTATTTAGAATTAGTTGAAGAATTCACCACCATTGAACAATGTGCATTTCATGAAAAATTCAAACCACTTAGAAAGGACCTAAGTGTAGAACAGATGATTGAAATGATTGGATTAAAATCTGCCAGCAACAAGCAAATTAGGTATTTTAGTAGTGGTATGAAGCAAAGATTAAAATTAGCCCTGGCTATTTTTTCCGATAGCCCTATATTGCTGCTAGATGAGCCTTGTAGCAATCTAGACAAAGAAGGCTATGCATTGTATCATGAATTAATTCAAAAATATGCTATGCATAAATTAATCATCGTGGGAAGTAATGACACACAAGAATATGACTTTTGTTCAAAGCATATAAACTTAATGGATTACAAAGTAGTTGAAAATAACAATTAAGATTACGGTAATTTTTATGCGCTAACTTCTGCTTGCTATTAATAAATTCAAATCGGTATACTTTAAATAAAATTTTTCACTGATGTAAAAATCAGTCAAAGCTCCTTTGTATAAATAAATGCCTTCTCTTAAATGTGCTTGTTGCCATATAATTTCTTCTAATCCCCCCATATCACCCACCTGAATTAACAATGGCATTAATACGTTACTAATAGCTTGGCTAGCAGTACGTGCAAATCCACTTGGAATATTAGGCACCCCGTAATGAATTACATTGTGTTTTGTAATAACAGGATGTTCATGATTTGTAAGTTCACTGGTTTCAAAACAACCCCCTCTGTCAATGGCAACGTCAATGATAATGCTACCAGGACGCATGGCTGCTACCATTTCTTCCGTTACCACAATGGGCGCTCTCCCTATTTCATTTCTTAAAGCACCCACCGCAACCTCACAGGATTTCAATTGCTTTGCTAAAATTTTAGGCTCTAATACACTTGTCCAAACACGTTGCCCTAAATTGTTTTGCAGTCGTTGCAAACGAGAGACATTATTATCAAATACTTTAACACTTGCCCCCAATGCCAATGCATTACGTGTAGCAAACTCACCAACAATATCCGCACCAATAATTACTACTTTGGTTGGCGGAACACCACTAATTCCTCCCAATAAAATACCTTTGCCCTGATTAAAATTGCTTAAATATTGCCCAGCAATTAACATGACTGCGCTACCTGCAATCTCCCCCATACTTCTTAGGATGGGATAGTTTTGATTTTCGTCTTTAATATTTTCAATAGCTAATGCGGTTATTTTTTTTGCCATTAACTTTTCTACCAATTCTTTTTTTAATGCCGATAAATGCAAAGGAGAAATAATAGTTTGATGCATTTGTAAATAAGGCAAATCTGCTTCCACTGGAGGAGCGGTCTTTACCAGAATGGGACATTTATACACCTCTTCCTTTTCAAAAACAATGCGAGCTCCTGCTTCGGCATAATCATGATCTGTATACCTACTTCCTGCTCCTGCGCCGGATTCCACCATCACTTCATGGCCATTGGCTACCAAAACACCCACTGCATCGGGTATCAATCCTATCCTATTTTCTTGAAAAGCGATTTCCTTTGGAATACCAATTAATAGTGGTTTAGCCTTATGTGGTATATCCAGCACTTCCTCCTGTGTTTCATAAGAAAATGAACTGGAAATTTGGGGTTTAAAGGAACTCATGCTAAAATGTTTTTATGAAGTTATAATAATCCTTCTATGTTCTGGATCTAAAATTTCAATTTCTATACGAATGTGATTTGCAGGCAACAAAGCAGGTGCTTTCTCAGGCCATTCAATAAAACTAATATCCGCTTCGTCCATGGCAGCTTCCACCCCTGTTCGCCTGGCTTCTGCTTCGTCGGCTAAACGATACCAATCCATATGGTAAACCATTTTTCCATTTGCATCATATTCATTCATAATGGAAAAAGTAGGACTTGCCACTGCATCAGTAATGCCAATCTGTTTACAAATTCGGGCAATTAAAGTGGTTTTGCCCGCTCCCATAGGTGCATAAAAAGCCCATATAGGCTTGTTGCTATATTTATTTAAAAGTTGCTTTGCTACATCATCAATTTGCGCTAATGTATAAGTCATTTCCATTTCTCAAAGATACAGCAAGTATCATAAAGCCAAAAAATAGAAATCTCAAAAGGGTCGTACCTTTGTAGCGTAAAATAATTTACAAAGGAATCCGAAAAGTAGCGTTATGGAGCATGTTCAATTAAAAGTAGATGGGATGAGTTGTACCAACTGTGCACTCTCCATTCATAAATATTTAGAAAATCAAGGCGCAGTGGCACCCAAAGTAAGTTTCATGGAGGGGGAAGTGCAATTTGATTTACCAGCCGAATTAAAAAAAGAAGTACTTGTAAAAGGCATTACGAATTTAGGGTATAAAGTACGCGGGCAGCATGAAGCAGCCCCAGCAAAAAAATGGTTGGATCATAATAAAGATCGTGCACTTTTTTGTTTGCTATTTACCCTCCCATTGGTTGCCCATATGATGCCTGGTATTCACCAAATTCCAGGCATGCATGTATTTATGAATCCTTATGTTCAACTTGGCATGACCATCCCAGTATTTATTGTAGGTATGGGTTATTTTGGAAAGAGTGCTTGGAACAGTTTGCTTAATGGCATTCCCAATATGAATGTACTTGTTAGTATTGGTGCACTTGCCTCCTTTGGCTATAGTTTATATGGAACCATTATTGGGAAAGGAATGGAGTTTGCCTATTATGAAACAACAGCCACCATTTTAACCCTGGTATTTTTTGGTAATTATTTAGAAGATGCTTCCATTGAATCTACCCAACGTGCCTTAAAGGACTTAGTAAAAGCACAAAAGGTAATGGCCAATATGATTGTGTTTGACGAAAACCACAAAGAGGTTTTATTTTCTGTAGAAAGTGACACCTTAAAAGTGGGTGATTTAGTATTGATTAATTCGGGGGAAACCATTCCCATGGATTGCAAAGTTTTATGGGGTGAGGCAAATGTAAATGAGTCTATTGTTACAGGTGAGAGTGTGCCCGTGTTTAGAAAAATGAATGATGTTTTATTGGGTGGCAGTACCATTGAAAATGGAACCGTGAAAGCCTATATCACTGCTGTAGGAAATGATACTGTACTTGCGAATATATTAAAGATGGTAAAAGCTGCACAAGGCGAAAAACCTCCTGTGCAAATACTAGCAGATAAAATTTCGGCCATTTTCGTACCTCTTGTATTAAGTATTGCTTTGGCAACTTTAATTGGGAACTACTTTTTAGCACACAATGCAACGGGCGGTCCTATTGGTTTTGGGGAAAGTATGTTAAGGGCCATTGCCGTTCTTGTCATTTCATGCCCATGTGCCATGGGACTGGCAACCCCTGCAGCCATTGCCGTAGGACTTGGCCGAGGAGCACGCAATGGAGTAATTTTTAAAAACGCAAAAAGCTTAGAAACTTTTAAGGATATTAAACAAGTGGTATTTGATAAAACAGGGACCCTAACAACCGGTCACTTTGAAATTGCGAATTTTAAAATTGTGGACATTACTAATAGTTGGAGTGAAGCAGATTTTAAAACACTTGTTTACTCATTAGAAAGATATTCCAATCATCCAATTGCAAAATGCATAAGTGGTAAATGGAAATCCCCCAATGCAACCAATTGGGCGAAAATTGAAGAAGTTAAAGGAATGGGGATTCAAGCAAAGGATAAGGTAGGAAATGAATATTGGTCTGGCTCTTTTAAAACATTAAAGGATCAAAGTGCCGAAGATGGACATAATGTATATATTCAAAAAAATGGCTTACTCATTGGGTGGGTGGACGTGAGCGATCAAATAAGACCTGAAGCAAAAGAGGTAATTGAAACCTTACACAAGCAAGGTATTCATACCATTTTGCTTAGTGGCGACAGAAGAGAAAAGTGCGAAAGGGTTGGAAAAGCTTTAGGCATACAAGAAATTATAAGTGAACAAAGCCCCGAGGATAAGCTTACAAAATTAGACACACTTACATCCGTTGCACCCACTGCCATGGTGGGCGATGGTATAAATGATGCGCCTGCATTAGCCAAAGCAACTATTGGGATTTCCTTAAGTAACGCATCCCATATTGCCATTCAAAGTGCACAGGTAATTCTAATGAATCAGGGTTTGAAAAATCTGCCCATGTCACTTGGATTGGGTCGTCGCACTTATGAAACCATTAAAGAAAACCTTGGCTGGGCATTCTCTTATAATATTGTTGCTATTCCAGTTGCCGCCTTTGGTTTGTTGGGTACCTGGGGTCCCACTTATGGCGCCTTAATTATGGGATTGAGTGATGTGGTTTTAGTATTAAATTCGTTGAGATTATTTAAGAAAAAGCTAGTATAAATTTTTTGGAATCCCTTCAATCCATACTAAAAACCTACTGGGGCTATGAAAGTTTCAGGCCACAGCAATTGGCGGTGATAAATGCTGTGCTTGAGAAAAAAGATACACTCACCTTATTGCCAACTGGTGGTGGCAAGTCAATGTGTTTTCAAGTACCTACAATTTACGAAAACGGAATCTGTTTGGTCATTAGTCCACTTATTGCGCTAATGCAGGATCAGGTTAAGGATTTGCAATCCAAAAATATTCCGGCCATTGCACTAGGGGGTCAATTAAGCGAGGAGGCGCAGGATGAAATCATAAAAGCAGCCATTCGTGGAAAATATAAATTCATTTATTGTTCTCCTGAAAAACTAGCACAAAAAACTTTTCAAAATGCGCTCACAGAAATTAAATTCACCTTGTTCGCAATAGACGAAGCGCACTGTATTTCTCAATGGGGATATGACTTTAGGCCTTCCTATCGAAAATTAAACATTTTAAAAGAATTGTTTCCGTATATTCCTGTTTTGGCTATGACTGCTTCTGCCATTCCAACAGTGCAAGAAGACATTATGAAACAGTTGGATTTTAAAAAATCAAATATTATTACGGACAGTTTTTTAAGACCCAACTTAAAATACAGTGTTCAAAAAGTGCCTGTTAAAATTCATGCATTAAGAAACATATTAACAACCTTAACCGGTAACGCTATTATTTATTGCAATACCAGAAGCAATGTATCACAACTAACGCAACTGCTTGGTGCATATGGTTATAAAGTTGGCGAGTACCATGCAGGAATGAGCATTGAAGCACGCAAAATGGTTCAATCTAATTGGATGCAGGATATTACACCCATTGTAGTTTGTACCAGTGCATTTGGAATGGGCATTAATAAAGGAAATGTTCGCGCTGTAATTCATTATGACATACCTGGAAGTATTGAACAATATTATCAAGAAGCAGGCCGAGCAGGCAGAGATGGTGATTATGCAGAAGCAACCTTAATATATCAACAAAACGATTGGGACTATTGGTTAATGCTACAAGAAAAAAAATACCCTTCTATTGAAGTAATTAAACAAATATTCCAAGACCTGGCCAACTTTGTACAACTTCCTATTGGTATGGGCGAAAAGCAACAGTTCCCGTTTGACTTTGAAAATTTCTGTACTATTTTTAAGTGGGATAAAATAGTTGCTAGAAATGCATTTAACTGGATCCAACAGGAAGGTCATATACGTTTCTCAGAAGCTGCTTTTACCCCTTCCATGGTACAAGTACTAGGAGACAGGGAAAGTATTGAAAATTTCCAGGAGGCTCAGCCAGAAGCTGGCTTTGTGCTACAAACCTTATTAAGAACTTATGGAGGGATTTTGGATAGCCCTCATTTTATTAATGAGCAACTGCTAGCTGAATTATTACAAAGAGATATTCCATTTGTTTTGCAGAAACTACAACTGTTAGCATTACACGGTATGATTAGTTTTGATCAAAAGCAGCACCAGCCGGTTGTTCAATTTTTGTGGAACAGAAGTGCAGCTTCCTTTATGAAAATTGATTTTGATCATTACCAGCATATGAAAAAAGCCTTTATTGAAAGAATTAAACAATTTATTGGTTATTTACAAGGGCAACCTGCTTCTTGCAGGAGCATTTACCTTGCAAAATACTTTGGCGAAAAAAGCGCAAAACCGTGTGGAATTTGCGACATTTGCCATAACCAATAAAAGGTTATTTTTAACAAAATATTGGAATTGTTTTTTATATATAGAATCGGTAAAGTTGTTTCTTTACAAAAAGCAACCCATTAAAATATAAACTATGGAAGATAAAAAGAAATACAAAGTGCTATTGTGTGAAGATGATAGCAATTTAGGATTGGTTTTGAAAAATTATTTAGAGCTAGACGAATATGAAGTTACCCTAGAACGTGATGGTCGTTTGGGTTTAGCTGCATTCCAAAGAGAGAAGTTTGACCTTTGTTTATTGGATGTGATGATGCCACACGTGGATGGTTTCACCTTGGCAGAAGAAATTAGAGACATTGACCCCGATGTGCCTTTGTTCTTTTTAAGCGCTAAAACGCTAAAAGAAGATATTATTCATGGGTACAAATTAGGTGCAGATGACTATATCACAAAACCGTTTGATAGTGAAGTATTAATGCTTAAGATTAAAGCAATCATAAAGCGCAATGAGGAAGATCATAAAATTAGCGATAACCAAGAGTATGATTTAGGGGCCTACCATTTTAATCCAAAATTACGTGAATTAAAACATGGAGATTTTGTTCAAATACTATCGCCAAAAGAAAATGAATTACTAAAAATGCTTTCCGAGCATAAAAACGATGTGTTGACCAGAGAAAAAGCATTGAAGAAAATTTGGGGCAGTGATACCTATTTTAATGGAAGAAGTATGGATGTATACATTGCTAAATTGAGAAAATTCTTAAAAGAAGACAATCAAATTGAAATTGTTAATATTCATGGTAATGGATTCCGATTAGTAGTACACTAGTTAAATGATTTGATAATACATAAAGGTTTTACCCATAAAAAAAGCGCATCCAATAAGATGCGCTTTTTTTATTATCTAAACAACTCTGGGTTTTCAGTGGCGCCGCCCCTGTGTTTACCCAAATGTTCATAGGCTTTATAAGTTACTTCCCTGCCTCTAGGCGTTCTTTGTAAGAAACCTTCTTGAATTAAGAATGGCTCATACACTTCTTCAATGGTGCCCGACTCCTCACCCACTGCAGTAGCAATGGTGGATATACCCACAGGACCTCCTTTAAATTTCTCAATAATAGCTAATAAAATACGGTTGTCCATCTCATCCAAACCATGATCATCCACATTCAAAGCCTTTAATGCATGCTTGGTAATACCAATGTCTACAATGCCATCATTTAATACTTGTGCAAAATCACGCACCCTTCTTAATAAACCATTGGCAATTCTAGGTGTACCCCTACTACGACGAGAAATCTCCCCTGCAGCTTCGGTATTAATATTTACATTTAAAATACCTGCACTTCTTAAAATAATTTTTTCAATAACAGTTGCGGGGTAATACTCTAGCCTTGACTTAATGCCAAAACGAGATAATAAAGGTGCAGTTAACAATCCGCTTCTTGTGGTGGCACCTACTAAGGTGAATGGATTTAAATTTATTTGAATGCTTCTTGCATTGGCACCACTATCAATCATGATGTCAATTTTATAATCTTCCATTGCTGCATACAAATACTCTTCCACCACCGTACTTAAACGGTGAATCTCGTCAATAAACAATACATCATTGGGCTCTAAACTCGTTAATAAACCCGCTAAATCGCTTGGTTTCTCAATGACTGGCCCAGAAGTCTCTTTAATTTGAACCCCCATTTCATTGGCCACAATCCTACTTAATGTGGTTTTACCCAAACCTGGAGGACCATGAAACAAAATATGATCCAAGGCTTCTCCTCTTAGTTTTGCTGCCTTAATAAAAATGCTGATATTCTCAATCAACTGTGGTTGACCAGCGAATGCATCCATTTCGGCAGGGCGAATACTGTTCTCAAATTCACGATCCTGTGGATTTAAATTTTGATGGTTAGTATCTAAGTTGGGATTGGACATTTGTTTTTTTATGCTTGTTTATGCTATGTTGATATTCAACTTATTCAATTTTTATTTAGTAGGCGTATAAGGCTTGTCTAATAAATGATTAAAGATGAATTTGTTTTTCAAATCCGTGAAATGTTTGCCTTTGGCACCACCCCATCCATGTCTTCCACCAGGATACAACATAAACTCAACATCCTTGCCATTATCCTGTAACGCACTTAACAACTGTATCGAATTTTGCATGTGTACATTATCATCCATGGTGCCATGTACTAATTGCA
>CANHIR010000055.1 GCA_947461015.1 Bacteroidota bacterium
ATTGGCTTAGTTGGTTTGATATACTTAATATAAAAGATAAGATTTCAAAATTTTTTAAATAGGTGTTTTTGGTTAACTTAGTTAGCTAATAATTACCCTATGGCAAATAGACGCAATTTTGTAAAACAAATAGGCTTAATGGCGGGTGCGTTCTCTGCAAACAGCTTATTTAATCAGGCACATGCAGCCGAATTTGAACATATTAATTTATTAAAGCAGGATGTAAGTGCAAAAGACCTTGCCATGGACGAGGATTATTGGAATATTATTCAACAATCTTATACCACTAGCCCCGCTTTAATTAATTTAAACAATGGTGGTGTGAGCCCTAGTCCAAGAATTGTGCAAGAAGCAGTAGAGCGTTTTAATAAAATGACCAATGAGGGACCTTCTTATTATATGTGGCGCATATTGGATCAGGGTAGAGAGCCATTAAGATATAAACTAGCACAATTAGCCGGCGCAGACCCAGAAGAAATTGCCGTTAACCGCAATGCAACCGAAGCATTGAATACCGTAATATTTGGATTGGATTTAAAAGCGGGTGACGAAGTGATTGGTACCAAGCAAGATTATCCTAATATGATTAATGCCTGGAGACAAAGAGCAGAAAGGGAAGGTATTGTATATACTCAAATTAGTTTTAAGTTCCCCATTGAAAACGATGAAGAAATTGTAGCAGGTTTTGAAAAAGCAATTACCCCTAAAACAAAAATCATTCACATTACCCATATCATTAACTGGATTGGACAAATTTTACCGGTTAAAAAAATAACGGATATGGCCAAAAAACATGGAATTGAAACCATTATAGATGGCGCACATAGTTTTGGTTTGTTAGATTATAAAATACCAGATTTAGGTGGGGATTATTTTGGTACTTCATTACATAAATTTTTATCTGCGCCTATTGGGAGTGGTATGCTATGGATTAAAAAAGATAAAATTGAAAAAATTTGGCCATTGGTTTGTAATGATAAACCAAAAGGAACTGATATTAGAAAGTTTGAAACCCTTGGGACAAGAAGCTTTCCCATTGAACAAGGTATTGGCGAAGCCGTTAATTTTCAAAATGGAATAGGTAGTAAAAGAAAAGAAGAGCGTATTCGATATTTAAAAAATTATTGGGCTACCCGTGTTCAAAATATTCCTAAAGTAAAAATTCACACTTCTTTTAAAGACCAATACGCTTGTGGGATTTGTGGCGTGAGTGTAGATGGTATGACACCAGGAGAATTAGACAGTGCCTTATATAGCAATTACAAAATTCATACCGTAGGTATAGTTTGGGAAAATATAAGCTGTGTGCGCATTACGCCGCACGTTTATACCCGTATCCAGGATTTAGATAAATTGGTAATGGCCATAGATACTATTGCTAAAAAAGGGAAATAATTTTTTGTAATCCCACGCTAATTAGCTTCGGAAAATACGCATTTAGATAGCCATACATTTGAAAATGAAAATTTCAGTGTGTGGCATTTTTTTTCTGCTCTTCTTACCTGTGAGCAAAACCATTGCTCAAACTGTATTTTACAGTAAAACAATTAAGCTAGATCCTTCTATTTTAGATAATAATGGCGGGAGTTTTTTAATGCGAGGCTTTATGATGGATTGGAGTATAGGTGGTTTAGGCAACACTTTAGTTTACAAAGAAAAAGCAACCACTATATTATCCATTGGGTTTTTACAAAACGCCTATGATATTGCAACTATTTACAATGATATCAACGATTTTGGTTTACAAATAAAAATCGGACCCAATCCTTTTTACAATGACTTATATTTTTATTGTAAACAGGATGGTATTGTAATTAAGTCAATTAACCTATTTGATGCGCTAGGCAATCTTATTAAAAATTTAAAGGGGCCTTTTTCAGGTTTACAATTTGAACAACATTTTAGTATACAAAAATTAATGAACCCAAATTGTTTTGTGCAGATACTATATGTCGTAGATAATCAATTTACAAGATCAAGAATATATAAACTTCTACAATATTAAATATGAAAAAAATATACCTATTGTTGATTTGTTTTTTTTGCATGAAGCAAATAGTAGTTGCACAAAATACGTTGGGAATTCATTTTCAGGGTATCGCCCGTTCTCAACTTGGAACCATTATTGCAAACAAACAAATTACTTTACGCATTTCAATATTACGCGATACAAATCAATCCAGTATTGAGTATCAAGAAATTAAATCCATTACCACCAATGTTCTTGGACTGTTTTATGCAACCATTGGATTGGAAGAGATTGGAAAAGTGATTACGATAGGGACATTTAATATGATTCAATGGCAGATTGGCGATAAATACCTTTTAGTTGAACTGGATCCCAACAATAGTTTGCATTTTTTACAAGCAGGATTTGAAAAAATTAATTACGTCCCTTATGCAATTTACGCAGCACAAGCAAAAACACTTGCAACAATCTTACCATTAGAGTTAGGAGGTACTGGCGTTACAAACACTAATGATTTATTAATGAAATTACATTTAGAAAAAATTAACAATACGCCTGATAGCCTTAAGCCAATTAGCATCGCCATGAATGCAAGCTTGAACGATAAATTAAAAAAGTCTGACACACTTTCCTTAAGCAATAGAATTAATTTATTAAAAAATATACAGCCTGAAAACTATTACGGTGTGTTTTATGATTCAGCAAAACAAATTACTACGGTATCCACGGCAACTGCGGTTAAATTTGGATTTCAAAAAATTGCTAATAAAATAAATATACTTAACAATACGGCAAATAATCCAACCCGCATTTCAGTTTCTGAAGCAGGGGTATATGAAGTAAATTATAGTTTGCAATTTATCAAGTCCGATGTTGGTACTGATGAAATAAATATTTGGTTGCGAAAAAATAGTGCCGCCATTGCAAACTCAAATAACTCATTTAGTATTCAAGGAACGGGTATTAAAAACAACATCAATAATAACATATGGATAGAACTTGCAGCCAATGACTATATTGAATTATTTTTTAGTATTAGAAATGTAAACACAGCTTTACAAGGAACCATTTCAACAACCGTAACGCCTACAAGACCCGCTACACCAGCTGCGATCATAAGCATACGAAACGTGAATGAATAATTAATTATCCAAAGGGTTGATCAATTGCAATGCTTTGTTTTGAGAAGAAACGAGGTCCGTCTTCACTAACATACAAACAGTCTTCTAGGCGTATTCCAAATTCACCCGGAATAGAAATAGTAGGTTCGTTGCTAAAACACATGCCTACTTGAATAGGTGTTTTATTTCCTTTCACAAAGTTGGTCCATTCGTGTCCTTCCAACCCAATACCGTGACCAGTTCGGTGTGGTAATCCTGGTAATTTATAGTGATGTCCAAATCCTGCATTTTCAATAACGGCTCTTGCAGCAGCATCTACTACTTCACAAGGCGCACCAATTTTAATAGCAGTAAAAGCTGCATCCTGTGCTTTCTTTTCCAAATTCCAAACTTCTATTTGTCTAGCCGATGGCTTACCGCAAACAATGGTGCGAGAAATATCGGAAGCATAGCCTTCACAACTGGTTCCTCCGTCTACAAGAACAATGTCACCTTCTTGAATGGTTTGAGGCACAATACTTCCATGAGGCAATGCGGAGTATTTTCCAACTATTACCATGGCTCCGCCCGGAAATCCTACCGCTTTAAAAGCTTTACTTATATTATTTGAAAATTCGGACTGCGACATCCCAGCTGTTAAAGTAGGAAAGGCAATTTTGTACGCTTCTATTGTAGCATCACTTGCTATTTGCATAAGGGCAATTTCAGCTTTTGATTTTATCATCCTACAGCCTGCAGTAACCGGTGTTGCGTCCACAATTTCAAAACCTTTCGCTTCTTGCTTTACGCCATTGGCTATAAAAAAGCGGACTCTTTCTTCCATGCCAATTTTATGATGTACAACCCCCCTGTCCTTTACGGCATTAAGTATTAAAGCATAAGGGCTTTCATGCTCTTCCCAACAACGCACTTCGGTGCCAAAGTCCTTTACAATTAATTCACGTGCTCTATCCTCCTCGAATTTTGGACTTATATAAATAATATCTCCCTTAGCTGGTATCACCACACCAAAGGTTCTTTCACTCTGCCCCCAACGCATACCAGTGAAATAAAAGCAAGAGGTGGTGCCTTCTAAAAAAATAGCATCCATCTTATTTTCCTTCATTAATTGCTGTGCTCTTGCAATTCTTACTTTTCTTTCTTCAACACTTATTGGAATAATATTGGGTTTAAAATCAATACCTGCAACCGAGGGTAAATGAGACTGTGCTAATAATGTATTTCCAAATGGTATACTTGCAGCCCCCAAACTTGCTAACCCTAAAAATTTTCGACGATTGTATGACATAAATTAAGTTTTACCGTTTAAAGATATTACTAATTTAATTACACATAAAACTTTAAATTTAAGGATTGAAAATCCACAAGGATTGTTTCTTCATCTTAAAAACGATTGATTTGAAATTTTTAAAAATATCTTTTATTTTGGCCTTTGTTTTTTTTAGCACCTTGCTATTTGCACAAAAAAAGAACGCACATATACAATACCATATTCACCAAGTAACCGACAGTATTATTATTGATGGAAAAATGACCGAAGACAGCTGGAAAAATGCACAAGTTGCAAATAAGTTTGGGATGGTGCTTCCAATGGATACGAGCCTAGCAAATTTAGCTACGGAGGTTAGGATGACTTATGATAAAAACAACGTTTACATTATTGCTACCTGTTATAAACCTTCAATAGGAAAAGATATGGTCGAATCATTAAAACGGGATTGGAATTTTGGCAAAAATGATAATTTCATTGTGTTCATGGATACCTACGGGGATTTAACCAATGGATTTGCTTTTGGTTCCAATGCAGCAGGCGCTCAGTGGGATGGGACTATGTTTGATGGTGGTAGTGTAGATTTAAACTGGGATAATATTTGGACAAGTGCAGTTTATAATGATGCAACAAAATATGTATGGGAAGCAGCCATACCATTTACTTCCATAAGATATAAGAATGGAGTAAAAGAATGGGGTATTAATTTTAGTAGAAATGATTTAAAGACCACTGAAAAATCAAGTTGGGCGCCCATGCCAAGAAATTTTCCAACGGCATCCCTTTCTTATACCGGAAATTTAGTTTGGGATGAGGCATTACCAGCGCATCAAAATAATTTTTCTTTAATCCCCTATTTTAAAACCTCTTATGGGAAAGACTTTGCCAATGCCGATGGCAGTAAAATAGCCATTCCAGCTAGCTATGGAAGGGAAATAGGCATGGATGCAAAAATAAGTTTGTCTTCTTCCTTAAATTTAGATTTGACGGTGAACCCCGACTTTTCTCAAGTAGAAGTAGACAGACAGGTAACCAACCTTAGTAGGTTTGAATTATTTTTTCCAGAAAGAAGACAGTTTTTTTTAGAAAATGCCGACCTATTTTCTAATTTAGGCTTTTCCAATGTGCGTCCGTTTTTCTCCCGACGTATTGGCTTAAATACACATATTGACTTTGGTGCTAGAATGAGTGGACGAATTGATAAAAATTGGCGTATTGGGGTAATGGATATGAAAACAGCCGAAAATATCAGTGACAATAGCTTGGCGCAAAATTTTGCCGTTTTAGCCATTCAAAGAAAACTGTTTAAGAAATCAAGTATTGAATTATTCTATATAGATAAGACAGGATTAAATTATCAAGCTCCTTTGGCATCTAATCCAAATTGCAATTGTGTATATCAGGATCCGGGTGCCCCTTATAATAAAAATTTAGGATTCGAATATTTAATTGCCCCCTCAAATAATTTGTGGTCAGGCAAAACCATTTTTATTAAATCCTTTTCCCCCAATAAAACTGGCAAGGATTTTTTAAATGCAGGAAACCTACAGTATAGTACAAGAAAATGGATTGCTGCTTGGCAACACGAAGTGGTCGGCAATAACTTTAATGCCGAAGTGGGTTATGTTCCAAGAAATAACTACATTAAAATTGCACCATCTATTACTCGTTTATTTTTTCCAAAGAGTGGCTCTATTTTAAGTCATGGTCCACAGTTAATGGGTACCTATTATTATAATATGGATTTAGCAAGCACTGATAATACTAAAACATTTACCTATTTAATAACCTATCGAGATAAAAGCACAATTGCGGGCGTTTTACAAAATGACTATGTGGAACTATTAGCACCCTTCGACCCCACACGTATTGGAAAACAGCCCCTTGCTGCCCACACCAAGCACAGTTGGAGCACGGTTGGGTTTGATTGGATATCAGCACCACAACACCAAACCACCTATACCTTGTCGGCAAGAACAGGTGGATATTACGCCAATGGTGATTTATTAAGTATTAGTGGGAATATAGGTTATCGTATCCAACCATATATCAATTTTGATTTTGCATTTACTTACAATAAGATAAATCTTCCGCAACCCTGGGGTAGCAATCAATTTTTACTATTGGGTCCAAAAGTAGATATTACCATGACCAATAAAATATTTTTTACTGCCTTTTATCAATATAATGAGCAAACAAAAAACATTAACTTTAATACCAGGTTTCAATGGAGATATAAGCCTGTGTCTGATTTATTTATTGTTTATACAGATAACTATTATATTGGGCCTGTATTTATTAAAAATAGAGCAGTTGTTTTAAAGTTTACTTATTGGTGGAATAAATAATGATTATGAAAAAAATAGTTTTTGGAATTTTATCAATCTTATTGTGGAATAGTGTATTTGCACAATCCAAAAAAGAAATTGCAAAATCAATTGACTCCATTATGGCAAAGTACAGTGTTGCCAATGAGCCAGGGGCAAGCGTTTTGGTCATTCAAAAAAATAAAATTATTTTTAAAAAAGGATATGGCATTCGAAATATTGAAACAGGGGAGCCTATTGAAACTAACACAAATTTTAGATTGGCTTCTATTACCAAGCAGTTTACAGCCATGTGTATCTTGTTATTAGAAAAAAGGGGTAAGCTTTCTTTAAATGATTCTCTGACAAAATATTTCACCAGCTTTCCAGATTATGGAAAAGGCATTAGAATAAAGGATTTACTAACACATAGTTCAGGCCTTTTAGATTATGAGGATTTAATGCCTTCCAATCAAACCGTTCAATTGCATGATACCAATTGCATGCAGCTAATGTATATGACAGACAGCTTGTATTTTCCTTCCGGAACCAACTACAAGTATAGCAATACGGGATACTCCATTCTTTCCCTAGTTGTGGAGCAGGTGAGCGGTCAGCCCTTTGCACAATTTCTACATCAAAATATATTTAAGAAGCTGGGAATGAAAACATCTGTTGCATTTGAGAAAGGCAAGTCCACCGTTGCAAATAGGGCATATGGACATAGCAAAATAAATGGAGCATGGGTGCAAACCGATCAAAGTTTAACCAGTGCGGTGTTGGGAGATGGTGGCATTTATACCAATGTGGAAGAATATAGCAAATGGATAAAGTCGTTGTGGTCCAATAGGTTTATTGGTTCCACCATGCAGCAAAGAGCGTGGTCCAAGACTAAATTAGACAATGGCAATATCGTTAACTATGGTTATGGATGGCATGTAGAAGATTTTATGGGCATTACACATCCTTATCACGACGGCAGCTCTATTGGTTTTAGAAATTCGGCTGGTTTATACCCTGATAAAAAATTAATGATCGTGGTGCTCACCAATCGAAACGAACATGACCCTATTGAGGAAGTACATAAAATTGCCTCTCTATTCCTAAAGTAGTTTTTAACAGAAAAAAGAAGGTAGAAAATTTATAAGATAACATGAAGTTCATCAAAAATTAGCATGGCCTTCGGTTAGATTCAGTAAATTGTAGGCATAATTTTTATACATGAAAAAAATTGTCTACATTTTATTTTTATTACAAGGTGGCTTGCATTTAAATGCACAAGTAAACGCTGATAAACAAAATAAAATAATGTTGCCCAATGGTTGGTCCTTAAGTCCAGCAGGTAAAAGTTTGCCATTGGGAGACCTCCCCTTAAACATGGCCATTTCAAAAAGTAAAAAATGGATGGCGGTTACTAATAATGGACAAAGTACTCAAACCATACAATTAATAAATACACAATCTGATATTATAGAAGATAATATTGTAGTAGACAAAGCATGGTTAGGTTTAGCTTTTAGCAAAGATGAAAATTTTTTATATGCATCGGGTGGGAATGATAATTGGATTATCCAATATGCCATAGTCAACAAAAAACTAAAATTAGTAGACACTATTAAACTAGGAGATAAATGGCCCAATAAAATTTCACCTGCAGGCATTTGCATTGGCAACAACAATATGATGTATGTGGTTACAAAAGATGATAATGCTTTATATACGATAAACTTAAATACAAAAAAAGTAATTACTAAAATTGCATTGCCAGCAGAGGCATATACCTGTGTTTTATCTAGCAATCAAAAAGAATTGTATATCTCTTGTTGGGGGGACAAAAAAGTATTAGTATATAATATATTAGATACAAAAATTACAGACCAAATTCAAGTAGGCAGTCATCCTAATGACTTAAGTATTAATAAAGCAGGAACTTATTTATTTGTTGCCAACGCAGATGATAACAGTGTTTCTATTATTAACACAAAAACAAAACAAGTAATTGAAACATTAAATGCGGCCTTATATCCTAATGCACCAACAGGTTCTACAACCAATGGAGTTGCATTAAGCAGCGATGAGAAGACTTTATACATTGCCAATGCAGATAATAATTGCTTAACAGTGTTTGATGTTTCAACCATTGGAGATAGTAAATCAAAAGGGTTTATTCCAGTAGGCTGGTATCCAACTTCCGTTAAAACAATTGGACAAAAAATTTATGTAACCAACGGAAAAGGTTTTACTTCTTTTGCAAATCCTTATGGTCCTGATCCTTATAAAAAAAATGCGCAACTAGGTGTTCAAAAAGGCTTGTTGAAATCAAAAAAAGAAGTGCAATATATTGGTGGACTTATGAAAGGAACCTTGAGTATTATAAATACCCCTTCCGATAAACAATTGGGATTGTATTCATCTGCAGTATATCAAAATACACCATATACAAAAGAAAAAGAACAAAGTTCAAGTGCCGAATTGGGTTCGGTAATTCCACAAAAAATTGGAGACCCTTCTCCTATTAAATATGTATTTTATATTGTAAAAGAAAATAGAACTTATGACCAAGTATTGGGCGATTTACCAATGGGAAATGGTGATACAAGCCTTTGTTTATTTGGAGAACAATTTACCCCCAATCAACACGCGCTTGCTAAAGAATTTGTCCTCCTAGATAATTTTTATGTAAATGGTGAAGTAAGCGCCGACGGTCACAATTGGACCTTGGGAGGCTATGCAACTGACTATTTGGAAAAAAACTGGGTAACCAGTTATGGTGGAAGGGGGGGCAATTATGATGCTGAAGGCACAAGAGCCATTGCAAACAATAAAAATGGCTTTATTTGGGATTATGCCAAAAGAGCGGGTGTTACTTATAGAACCTATGGAGAATTTGCAGATGATTATAAACCCAATTTGCCTGTTTTAAAAGATCATTTTTGTACCTATTATACCAGTTGGGATCAATCCGTGAGAGATACAACACGCGTGGGTCAATGGAAAAGAGATTTTGATTCTTTATTAGCGAAAAATGCTGTTCCAAGATTAAATACCTTAAGACTTATCAATGATCATACCGAAGGAATGAAATTGGGTAAGCCTTCCCCTTACGCACACGTTGCAGACAATGATTTAGCAGTTGGCATGTTTGTTGAATATTTAAGTAAAAGCCCCATTTGGAATGAATCGGTGGTGTTTATATTAGAAGACGATGCGCAGGATGGGCCGGATCATGTAGATGCGCACCGAAGCCCAGCTTATATTGCTGGCGGATTTGTAAAGCGTGGTTTTGTAGATCACACCCCATATACAACAACCTCTTTTCTCAAAACCATTGAATTAATATTGGGGATGCAGCCAATGAGTCAATATGATGCGGCCGCAAATGCAGTTTGGAGATGTTTTGATAAAACTGCGAATCCAAAAGGATTTACTGCGAAACCCTTACAATGGGATATCAATGAAAAAAATACACGTCAAACTGCAATGCAAAGAAAAAGTGAGTTATTTAATTTTAAGAGAGAGGACAGTATTAACGATCATGATTTTACAGAAGTACTGTGGAAAGGACTTAAAGGTGCTGATGCCATAGTTCCAGCTCCAAAACGCGCTGCTTTTTTAAAGCTAAAGTTAGAAAAAGACGGAGATGACTAGTATCATAATGAATTAAATAGAATCATAGGCAAAGGGTTTAACTTTTTGCCTATTTTTTTATAAATAAGTTAACTTTGTATGCCATCCTTAATAGGGTACAATCATTAATCGAAATGGATTATTTATGAAACAAAATGCAGGTTTATTGCTTCTTTCAACAATCCTAATTTCAATGCTGGGTTCC
>CANHIR010000056.1 GCA_947461015.1 Bacteroidota bacterium
GAAGTATTAATTATTGGTGGTGGTATCGTAGGAACGCAAGCTGCTAAAATGGCTGCAGGACTTGGTGCGAATGTAACCATCATGGATACCAACTTGGCTAGATTAAGATATTTAAGTGATGTGATGCCTGCAAATGTGGTAACACAATATTCTACTTTATTAGCTATTAAGGAAAAATTACCTACTACCGATTTATTGGTAGGCGCGGTATTACTACATGGTGCCAAAGCGCCTCACTTGGTGAAAAAAGAGGACTTAAAATTAATGGAAGCGGGATCGGTAATTGTGGATGTTGCAGTAGACCAAGGTGGTTGTATTGAAACTTGTAAGCCAACTACACACGAAAATCCAGTATTCACAATAGACAATGTAATTCATTATTGTGTAGCCAATATGCCAGGTGCGGTACCTCAAACAAGTACGCGTGCCTTAACGCAAGCTACCTTGCCATATGCAATATCTATTGCAAATAAAGGTTGGGAAAAGGCATGTGCCGAAAATCCAGCTTTAGCAAAAGGATTAAATATTAGAGCAGGCAAGATTTTACACAAGGGCGTTTCTGAAGCCTTCACAGCAGCTTAATTTTCAATTGGTTTTTTATAAGGTTTGAGCCTAGTCCAATGGACTAGGCTTTTTTGTGTCTAAAATCACATTTTGGTAATATTAAAAGAACGAAATTTGCACTATGAATGAAATGATTCATTTATAAAACGGAATATCATGAAAACAGAATTAGAACTTAAAGAAATTGTAAAAGCAAAATATAGTGAAATTGCCTTACAAGATAAGGAAACCAATATGTCCTCATGTTGTGGTGCAGGCGGATGTAGTACCGAAGTATACAATATTATGTCCGACGATTACACTAAAATGGAAGGATATGTTGCAGATGCCGATTTAGGCTTGGGCTGTGGATTACCTACTGAATTTGCCAAAATTAAAGAAGGCGATGTGGTTGTTGATTTGGGATCGGGTGCAGGTAATGATTGTTTTGTAGCAAGAAGAAGCGCGGGCGTTTCAGGCAAAGTGATTGGCGTGGACTTTACACCAGCCATGATTGAAAAAGCAAGAGCGAATGCAGAAAAAATGGGATACAATAATGTGGAATTTAGACAAGGCGATATTGAGAACATGCCTATTACTGCAAATGTTGCTGATGTAGTGGTTAGCAATTGTGTATTAAACTTAGTGCCTAATAAACATGCAGTGCTTACTGATATTTACAGAGTGTTAAAGCCAGGCGGTCACTTTAGCATTTCAGATGTGGTATTAGTAGGGAATTTGCCAAACGCATTACGCAATGCTGCCGAAATGTATGCGGGTTGTGTAAGTGGCGCCATTCAAAAGGAAGTGTATTTGGAATTAATAAATGCCTGTGGATTTAAAAATGTGGTTTTACAAAAAGAAAAACCCATTGTGATTCCAAATGATATTTTGAAAAATTATTTATCTGAAACAGAAATCGCAAAATTCAATCAATCGGATTTAGGTATATTTTCAGTAACTGTGTATGCCGAAAAACCAGCTGCTACTTGTGCGCCTGGTTCAGGTTGTTGTTAAATATAATTAGATGAAAAATATTTTAGTGTTATGTACAGGCAATAGTTGCCGAAGTCAAATTGCACATGGCTATTTGGCAGCAATGACAAAGGGTAACGCCAATGTATATTCGGCAGGTGTGGAAACGCATGGCGTTAATCCAAGAGCCATTGCCATTATGAAAGAAGATGGTATTGATATTTCAAATCATACTTCTAATAATATCACCGAGTACTTTAAATTGGACTTTGATTTTGTAATTACTGTATGCGACAATGCAAAAGAACGTTGCCCTTATTTCCCAACAAAGGCTCAAAAATTTCATTATAATTTCCCCGACCCTGCAAAAGCAAGTGGTACAGAGGATGAAATTTTAAATGAGTTTAGGGTAGTGAGAGAATTGATTAAAAAGTATAGTGCTAATTTTGTAAGAGAATATATTGCTACTTCATAATTTGGGGTTATCCATCCTTTTATAGTAAATGAAAAAGCAATGGCTTTGCTGCCCATTTTTCTGATTCAATAATCCAAGGACTAGTGTGATCCTTTATATTGGATAAAATATTCCAAGCTGCTTGCATATTGGCTTTTTTTAAGGCAAGGTTTTTGAAAGTACTATTTTGAATAACGGTTCCTACTATTTCACCGCTCACTAAATAAACAGTATTGTTAAATATTTTACCAATTATGTGATTTTTCTTGCCAAAAAAACAGTCTCCAATTAAAATGCCGTGTACTTGCTCTTGGTGCAAATCCATGATCATCATGTTTTGTATGTAAGCAACTGGTTCTCCTTTTTGATTAAGAATGGTATACATTTTGGGTGTTTTGATTTGATTTAATTAGCATTTCTACGATATCGGCGGTGCTATATTTAAGTTCTAACTTAATAGGCTTTTTTTCTGTTATCCATTTTGTAAAATAATCTTCAAAGTCATGATCTATTTTCTTTATGACCATTACCCCTAATTTTTCAAGGGCACTAGCATTGCATGCTTGTTCATAATGTTTTAAAATAGGGATACTTAATACCTTCTTATTCATATACATTGCTTCAGCTGGTGTTTCAAAGCCTCCAGCGGTAATAATACCATAGCACCTAATAAGACTACTGGTAAACTGTTCATTACTAATAGGGAAATAAGTGATATTATTTTTACAAGTAATTTTATTTACCTCCTTAGTAAAAACCTCAAAATGAAAATTTGCTTGTTTTAAAAAATGAGGTTCAAGCACCTCCATTGAATATTGAGGTAAATAAACAGTGATATGCCCATCATTTATGGGGTTTGCCTTAACAATATCTTCCTTAATAATAGGGTTATAAATATGATGATCATAGCTTTCAAAATGCAGTCCAATGTGTTTATTACTTTTTACAAATTTTTCAAGTATTAAATTTCCTAAAAAGTCTTTTTTACGGGGTCTGGGTGTTTTTTTACTTTGAAAACTTGCTTGGTGACCAAAATGTACACAGGGGACTTTTTTTAATCTACAAGCTAAGGAGGTAACAAAATCAAAATCATTAATTACCAAATCATATTCTTCGATAGGCAATGACCTTGCATCTTTAAATATACTAAGAGAGAAGGAGCGTAAAATTTTCATATAATCAAGCCCCCCACTATGTTTATAAAATAAATTTAGCCCCTTGCTCTTATATTTTATAGGTAAACTATTGTTTAAATGAGTATTGCATCCACTTACTAAGAAATCTACCTCGCCATATTTTTTTAAATACGGATATAACTCAACTGCCCTACTTAAATGGCCATTTCCATTGCCCTGTATCGCATAAAATATTTTCATAAATGCTTTAACTTAAAGTGAAACTTGAAAAGCTACTTCACTTGTTAATACATTCAATTCCGTATTCAAATGCACTATTTTAATTTTTTCACTAGGAACATTTTCAAAATGCTTTGGATCATATTGGTATAAATGCCAAGCTTTATCATAATATTCCAAGGAGGTAGAATTTTCAATCCAATCTCCACTATTTAAATAAGTAACCGACCCCTTTTCTGTAGTAACAACTCTATTTTGGGGTTGATGAATATGTCCGCAAATCACATATTGATACCCATTTTCAATGGCCAGCTCAGCAGCTGTTTGTTCAAAATTCCCAATCCAGGAAACCGCTTTTTTAACGCCGTTTTTAACCTTCTTACTAAAGCTTAATTTTTCCTTTCCCATCATTCTTGAAATCCAGTTAAAGAAACTATTTAAAAGGATTAATAAGTCATAGCCATAGCCCCCTAATTTAGCCAATATTTTAGCGCTACCCTTGGTTGTTCTGTCAAAAACGTCACCATGAAAAACCCAGTTTTTCTCACCATTAATTTCAAATACAATCTTATCTGTCAATTGTATATTCCCCATTTCAAAATCGGCATACTTACGCAATGCTTCATCGTGATTGCCGGTGATATAAACAACTTTGGTGCCCTTACTAGCCATACTAAAAATTTCCTTGATAACGGCCATGTGGCTGGCAGGAAAAAATCTTTTACTAAACTGCCAAATATCAATGATGTCGCCATTAAGAATTAAAGTATTAGGCTTGATACTCTTAAGATAGTTTAGCACTTCTTTCGCTTGACAACCAAAAGTGCCCAAATGAATATCACTTACAACGCAAACTTCCATTTGTCGTTTCTCCATGAGTAGTAGTTTGTGTAAAATACGTTCATGCGTGTTATCAGATTGTTTCGTGAATATTAATTTATTATTAACTTATAATACCTAAGACATAACATATCTTTAGTATGATAAATTCGTATTGAAATTGAATACATTATGAAAGATAGATTTATTGCAAGAGATATAAGTTGGCTTAGTTTTAATGGACGTGTCTTGCAGGAAGCAAATGATATAACGGTGCCATTAAATGAACGGATTCGTTTTTTAGGTATTTTCTCAAATAACCTTGATGAATTTTTTAGAGTACGTGTAGCTACCTTAAAAAGAATGGTTGAGTTTAGTGATAAAAAGGGGAATGTTCAAAATATTGACTTGATAGAGACTCCTCAAGCAATTTTAGATGAAATACAAAGAATTGTTTTAAGACAACAAAACGAGTTTAATCGCATTTGGCAAAATTTAAACAAAGAACTAAAAACCAATAAAGTATTCTTAATTGATGATAAAAAATTAAATGTCGAACAGAAAGTATTTGTGCAGCATTATTTTGACGAAGTAGTACGTCCTTATATCATTCCGCTTATGATTGAAAACGTTCCTGAACTTCCTTATTTAAGAGATAAAAGCTTGTATTTAGCCATTGTTATGGGAAATAAAGCAAACGCTTATGATCAAAAGTTTTCACTTATTGAAATCCCTTCCAGATCGGTAGGTAGATTTATTGAATTGCCTAGTAAAAAAGGCATATCAAATATTATATTACTAGAAGATTTGATACGTTTTAATTTACCCATTATTTTCTCTCACTTTAAATACAATAAATTCGAAGCGCATGTATTTAAAATAACCAAGGATGCCGAAATTGATTTAGACCAAGAAATTGGCATTAATTTTATTGATAAAATTTCAAAAGGCATTAAAAACAGACGCAAAGGGAAGCCCGTACGTTTTGTTTATGAAAAAGAGATGAACGCCGAAATGCTTGAATACTTAATCAAAAAATTAAACTTGACAAGAAAAAGCACCATCATACCAGGTGGGCATATTCATAATTTTAGGCATTTTATGGACTTTCCAAGTGTCATACCTGCGAAAGATAAACGCCCAAGTCCTTTAATGCACCCCGCTTTTAAGAAAAAGGAGTTGGTTTCGGAAATGATACTCAAAAAGGATATCATGTTACATTTCCCTTATCATGCATACGACCCTGTAATTGATATGCTAAGGGAAGCCGCTATGGATAATAATGTTACGAATATTAAAATAACAGCTTACCGACTTGCATCCAATTCAAAGGTGATCAATGCACTTATTAATGCTGCGCGAAATGGCAAACAAGTAACTGTATTTTTAGAACTAAAAGCGCGCTTTGATGAAGAGGCAAATTTAGAATGGAAATCGGTAATGGAAGAGGAAGGGATTAAAGTGTTGGTTGGCGTTCCCAATAGAAAAGTACATGCTAAATTATGTGTAATTCAAAGTAAGGTAGCTGGTAAATTGGTAAAATACGGTTTTATTAGTACAGGAAATTTAAATGAAAAAACGGCTAAGGTTTATGCTGACCATTGTTTATTAACTGCCAACAAGCAACTCATGAACGAAGCCGGAAGGATATTTAATTATCTTGAAAATTGGCAACAAGGTGACAAACCTATTGTTAAAATGCAGCATTTATTAATTTCCCCTATTAATATGCGAAATTCTATAATACAATTAATAGACAATGAAATTAAATTTGCAAAGCAAGGAAAAGCGGCAAAAATAATTATCAAATTAAACTCCTTAACCGACATTACCTTAATTGAGCATTTGTATAAAGCCGTTAAAGTAAATGTAGAAGTACATTTGATTATTCGGGGTATTTTGACTTTGAAAATTAATAACGACAAAAGCAATCAAAAATTAAATAGCATTAGTATTGTAGACCAATATTTAGAACACGCAAGGGTGATGATATTCCATAATAGAGGAAATGAAAAAGTGTATATTTCTAGTGCCGACTGGATGGTGAGAAATTTGGATCATCGCATTGAAGTAGCAACCCCTATTTTTGATGGAGCAATAAAAAAGGAATTAATAGATATTATCAACATTCAATTAAAAGACAATCAAAAAGCAAGAATCTTAGACGCTGATTTACTCAATAAATATGTACCTTTGAAGGGTCTAAAATACAAATCACAAGAACAGACTTATAACTATTTAAAAGGGAAAAAATAATATTTTGATACTCGCAGCAATCGATATTGGTAGTAACGCAGCAAGACTGCTGATATGTGAAGTAGTCAAAAATGGGAAAGAAACAGAATTTAATAGACTTAATATTGTACGTATTCCACTTCAATTAGGCTTTGACGTTTTTGAAAAAGGCTTTATTGGAAGCCGCAAGAAAAAAATGCTCATGGATACCATCAAGGCTTATAAGCAGCTTATGAAAGTGTACGATGTAGAACATTATATGGCTTGTGCGACCAGTGCCATGAGGGATGCTCAAAATAGTAAGGAAATTATCAAAGAAATTGAGACAGAGACGAGTATTGAAATTGAAGTTATTACAGGAGAATTAGAGGCAGAAATTATCTACGAAAACCATATTGCTGAATTATTAGACAAGGATGATAGTTATTTATATATGGATGTAGGCGGGGGTAGTACCGAGCTTACCCTATATCATAATAATGAGCTAGTCTTGCAAAAATCTGTAAATATTGGCACAGTTCGTATACTTACCAATAAGGTTAGTGATGAAACATGGGATGAATTGAAAGATATTTGCAAAAGTATTGCAGAAAAATACAACCATATTACCGGCATAGGATCGGGAGGAAATATCAATAAAATATTTTCCTTATTACGATCAAAAAATGATAAGCACTTGCAAGTGACCGCGGCTAAAGAAATGCAAAAGGAAATGGTACAATTAAGTGTTGAGGAAAGGATGAAGAAATATAATATTAAGAAAGACCGTGCGGAAGTAATTGTTCCTGCGCTTCAAATTTATAATAACTTATTTAAGTGGTGTAATATTGAGCAGGTCTTGGTCCCTAAGATTGGACTCGCGGACGGTTTAATTCACCATTTATATGATCAAGTTTTAAAGGATAGTTAGCATTAGATTTCCTTTAAGAACATCTTTTTTACATAAGCAAATTTTCTTCTAGTATAAAAGCGTTGATTTAGTGTTGAATTAATGCCGCAAGAAACTGAAATCTTTACTGCTTTTAAGACCTTGCACTGTGCCTCAATAAATTCATATAAAGCATCCGCAGCATTTATTTTCCTATACTTTGGGGAAATATATAAATGAGCAATGTCAATGTGGATTGAACTATCAAATATTTCACTTTCAATTCTTAAGGCTACGCAACCTGCTTGTTTCTGGCTTGAAGCTGTCATTAAAACAAAAAGCTGCCAGCCACTTTCTTTAATTCTAGCTTCATAAAGATTACTGAATGCTTCAATATTAATTTGTGAATTCGTGTATCCGATATATGAATCAAAAAAAAGCTGCATATCATTAATGTCAGCATCTTTTAAATAATATGAATTCGAGTCCAAGTTCATGGAACAAAATTCAATAAATTTCAATTACTTAACATTTAATACATATTATCAAATTGTTAAGCAATACTAATCCTCTCAAGTTTGAAATAAAAAAAGCGTGCCCCTTTTCAGGAGCACGCATATATAAACTTAACAATTATTAAATACTATCTTATTTCCAAACAGTCCATCCTTTCCACCAAGTTTGATTTACACCCGAAGTAGCAACACCACCTCTAAATGTAGCAGTTTTATCAAAGAATGCATCTTGTAATAAAGCATCAGAGAAGCTACCATTAGATTTGTAATCCAATGAAGTATTCAAACCTAAAGTACCATATGTACTACTTAAATTACCAGAAGTTGCTGGACCAGCACTTGCATATGGGGTAAAGTCAGGATTCGCATAGTTATACGGCTGTATTAACTTTAAGATATTCGCTTCAGAAGAGCTTAAAATAGTATTGTTATAAAACGGTGTAGAGAAAATAGCTAAAACATCAGCTGTTGTTTTATTTGTACTAGCACCTGATTTACCAATATATTCTAAATCTACTGTGTTACCCGCTAATGTTACATTCTTTAATCTTGTAACACTATCTTGTAAGTTTTTGAATGTAGAACCATTGGTAGTTACTTTAGACTCATCTATAGTAATACCTCTTGGCCATCCAGCAATGATTGAGTTTTGAATAGATATTCCAGAGTTTCTTCTAATTTGAGCACCAGCATAGAATAAGTTATTACCTCTACCAGAAACTGGATTAATTCTTGGTCCAATTGCAGTAATATTTGAGAATACAGCTGTTGTTTTAGGTGTAAAATCAGAACCATTACCATCGTTATCAGATTCGAATGCTTCAGAATTTGAGATATCCGCGATTAATGAATCTCTTAAAACAATACCAAATTGTACTTTACCAGCATATCCAAAATCGGTATCGAAATCATCATCCTGTGTTTTGTAAGCAATTAAATATTTACAGTTAACTGTGCCGCCAAACCACTCATATGCATCATCCTTTGCATAAGTAACTTGAATGTGGTCAATGGTAGTTCCTCTACCAACACCAGCCATCGTTAAACTATTCAACTCATTATCTGGTTGGTAAGCATACCCAGCATATTCAATTCTAACGTACTGTAAAATTCCACTATTATCACCATCATTTGCAGTTGGAAATTCTGGATCACCAGAGCCTGCTAAACCATATCCTACTGATGCATCATTAATACCACCTTCAACAGAAGTTAGTCCTTTATATGCAGTACCTTTCCATGTTAACGATTGATTTACGGTTGCTGACCCTAATAATACAATACCACCCCAGTCACCTGATTGAGGATTCACTGAACTTGATGTGAATATAATAGGCTTATCGGCAGTACCTTTTGCTACTAATTTTGCACCACGGCAAATTACTAATGTGGCAACATCTATACCTGATTTACCCATTACTTTTGCACCCTCTTCCACAGTTAAGGTAACCCCTTTAGTTACATATACAATACCAGAAAGGTAGTTAACATCCTTTGCTAACAAAGTGGTGTCCTTTGTAATTTTACCAGACAAGGTAATTGTGTTTGAAACTGCGCCTACAGGAGCTATTTCTTTAGTGATAACGAAAATTTCTTTTTCGCCATCCATTTCAATCTTTCTACAACCAGTTACGGCTAAAAAAGCTAGAGATAAGTAAAATAATTGTTTCATTGTTGTTTGTATTTAAAAAAATTTTTGATTTAGTTTATTATAAAGTGTAATTAATTGTTACGCCATAGGTAGTTCCAAATTTTCTAGAAAAACGAAGCCCGTCTTTTGCTGCATCATAACCTGTATTACTATCCCCGTTTTGGTAAAATATTTGTCTTTGATTTAAAATATCAGAAATGGTCATTTTTACTTCCGCCTTATTGTTAGCAAACTTCTTGCTCACTTGAAAATCAACCAATGCTCTAGGATTTTCATATACATCCGGAGAGCCAGCGCCTGCTTGAATATCTCCAACTAAGTAAATACGCTTTCCAACCTGATTTACTAAAGCTGTTATATTTAAACCTTTCTCAACAACATCATATAATAATCCTGCATTAATTAAGTAAGGAGATTGACCTTGTAATGCTCTATTGATACCAATATTTGCATCGTCAATCTTAGAATTGATATAAGAACCGTTTGCTTGTAAAGTGAAACGTTTGTTTAATTTTTTACGACCTTCTAATTCAAATCCAAAAGCAGTTGCTTTTTTAGCGTTTTGGAAAGAGAATAAACTAGAACCGCCAGAACCTTCTTGATAAATACTTTCAATTGGGTTTTCAAAATTCTTATAGAAAATGCCTGCAGTGAACATTTCACCTGCAGCAGGGTAATATTCATACCTCAAATCTGTATTGGTAATTTTTGTTCTTTTTAATCCTGGATTTCCTGATACAGAAGCGTTTAATTCAAAATCATAAATACTTAATGCAGACAATTCTCTTAATTCAGGTCTGATTACTGTTTGTGATCCAGTTAATCTTAGGTTTGCTTTTTCAGTTAACTTAATAGAA